>JAUYGW010000034.1 GCA_030690245.1 Gallionella sp.
GCATCGAGCAGGTGATCGGCGTCAACGAGATCGCGCCGATGCAGCTGGTGCGCGCCGTGCTCCCGCACCTGCTGAAGCAGAACAGCGGGCGCATCTTGAATATCGGTTCGACCTTCGGCTCGATCGGCTTCCCGCATTTCGCGGCCTATTGCGCGAGCAAATTCGCCATGCGCGGGTTTTCCGAGGCGTTGCGCCGCGAGTTGGTCGACAGCCAGATCGGCGTCACTTACGTCTCGCCGCGCGCCACCAAGACGCCGCTGAACGATGACGCCACCACGCGAATGCTGGAAGAAACCAAGACCAACATGGACGAGCCGGAATACGTCGCCGGGCAGATCGTGCTGGCGATCGAACGCGACTGCAAGGAACATTTCATCGGCCAGCCGGAGTCTTTTTTCGCGCGACTGAACGGCATGTTCCCGCGCCTGGTCGACAACGGCCTGCTGAAAAACACCCGCATCGCCCGCAAATACGCCCAATCCATCAACAAATAATTTTTTACTACAAGGAGCTATCCATGAAGATGTACGCCTGGTTAATCGCACTGCTGTTCGCCGCCAACACCGCCTTCGCCGAAACCACCCCGCTCGACGCCTCCATCGCAAAATTGCAGCACGAATGGGCGAAGGTCTACTACCAGACACCCGAAAAAGACAAGGAAGCCGCATTCGAGAAACTTGTCAAAGAAGCGCATCAGGTGACTACCGCCAATCCGGGGCGTGCCGAGCCGCTGATCTGGGAAGGGATCATCACCAGCACCCTGGCCAAATATCAGAGCCTGTTCTCGGCCGGCGGCACCGCAAAGGCTGCGCGCGACCTACTATTGGCTGCGGAGAAAATCGACGCTAATGCGCTGAACGGATCCTCACTGACATCGCTCGGCAGCCTGTATTACAAGGTGCCGCGCTTCGGCTCTTTCGGCGACCATGACAAGGCACGCGAATATCTCGAGCGTGCACTGAAGATCAACCCGGACGGCATCGACCCGAACTTCTTCATGGGCGAGCTCATGGTCGAGCGCGGCGAAAAGACCAAGGCACTCGAATATTTCAAGAAGGCCCTGAATGCCCCGGCGCGCCCCGGCCGTGAGGATGCGGATACGGGCCGCAAGGCAGAAATCCAGGACGCCATCAAAAAAATCGAGAACAAATAATACCCGCACAAAAACGGGTCTCATCCAGAACAATGAGACCCGTTTGACCGGGCGGCTTCCGTTCTCGCGGTGGTAGAATCCACCCCATGCTCAACGAACGCGCGCAAATCCTGCTCAAGACCCTGGTAGAACGCTACATCAGCGACGGCCAGCCGGTCGGCTCGCGCGCGCTGCAACAGTATTCCGGCCTGGAGATCAGTTCGGCGACCATCCGCAACGTGATGGCCGACCTGGAAGACATCGGCCTGATCAGCAGCCCGCACACCTCGGCAGGGCGCATCCCGACCGGCATGGCATACCGGCTGTTCATCGACACCATGCTGGTGACCAAACCGCTGGACAGCGCGCGCGTGCAACGGATGGAAAACCAGCTGCAACCGGACAACCCATCGCGGCTGATCGCGCAGGCCTCCAACATCCTCTCCGAACTGACGCAGTTCACCGGCGTGGTCGCCACATCCAAGCGCAGCACGATCACCGTGCGCCAGATCGAATTCCTGCGCCTCGGCGAGAAACGCGTGCTGCTGATCATCGTGATGCCGGACGGCGAAGTGGAAAACCGCGTGCTGTTGCTGGAGCGCGATTACACCCAATCGCAGCTCACCGAGGCGGCCAACTTCCTCAACCAGAATTACATCGGTTGCAGCTTTTCGCAGATCCGCGAAAAGCTGCGCGGCGAACTGCGCCAGCTGCATCAGGACATGAGCTCACTGATGGCGGCGGCATTGGCGGCAGGCGATGCGGCGGAAGCAAAGCAAGGCAGGGATTACGTGATCAGCGGCGAACACAACCTGCTGCATGTGGAAGATTTTTCCACCGACATGGGCCGCCTGCGCGGCCTGTTCAGCCTGTTCGAACAGAAGACCGAACTGTTGCAGTTGCTCGATGCCGGCCGGCGCGGGCAAGGCATCCACATTTTTGTCGGCAGCGAATCGGGCCTCGCTTCGCTGGATGAATGCAGCGTGATCACCGCGCCCTATGCCGCCGATGGGCAAGTCATCGGCACACTCGCCGTAATCGGCCCGAAACGCATGGATTACCAGCGTGTCATCCCCATCGTGGACATTACCGCCAAGCTGCTGGGCAACGCACTTTCGCAAACCTGAGTATCGGAATACCGTGACTTTTCAACTCCGCTCACAATCCCTCACCCCAACCCTCTCCCGCCAGCGGGATAACCAGCGACTTGGCTGCGGCCTCTTGCAGCCTAGTCGAATGGCTAATTGTCCCATCCAGAGGGAGCATGATTCCCCTCCCCCGCTGGCGGGGGAGGGGCTAGGGGTGAGGGTCGATCAACAACCCTCCAGTCTCTAAATGACCTACCAACCCGAACCTGATTTCTCTCACGGCACCCCGGAAAAAACCGGCATCCTGCTGGTCAACCTCGGCACGCCGGACGCACCCACGCCGGAAGCCGTGCGCACCTACCTGAAAGAATTTCTGGGCGACCCGCGCGTGGTGGAAATGCCGCGCGCGATCTGGTGGCTGATCCTCAACGGCATCATCCTCAACACGCGCCCGAAAAAATCCGCCGCGAAATACGCCAGCATCTGGCTGAAGGAAGGCTCGCCGCTGCGCGTGTATACCGAACAGCAGACTGCGCTGCTGCAAGGCTATCTGAGCCAGCGCACCAAGGCACCGTTCGTGGTGGACTACGCGATGCGCTACGGCAACCCTTCCATTCCCAGCGTGCTGGCAA
>JAUYGW010000038.1 GCA_030690245.1 Gallionella sp.
GCAGTTTGCCCGCGACGTACCTCTGCGAGCCCGTCTGCAGGTACTCCCCGGCGATCTCGGCGAGGCGGCGGTAGAACACCAGGTTATGCCACTCGGTTTTTTCCTGTTTCTCGCCGCTCTTGTCCTTCCAGTTTTCGGAGGTCGCCAGCGTGGCGTTGGTCACCGCTTCGCCATTGGTCATATAGCGCGTTTCCGGGTCTTTGCCCAGGCGGCCTATCAGAATCACTTTATTCACCGACATGTCATGCTCCTTTCGCTATGAGTTGTTCCACCGCCGCTTCGTCAAACCCGTGCCTGTCCACCTTGAGGCAGGCCATATTTTCCGCTGCGACCACCATCACTTCGCGCACCCCGGGGAGTTGCGCGAGACGCCGGCGCAATTCTACCGCAGCGGCGTCATCCATTTCCGGCAAATGATACAGCCGGGTGCGCACCGGCGCCGGAGGCTGCATGCCGGAGGCCACCGCCAGCCACACCAGCAGCAGCACGATGCCGAACACAAACACGGCATTGCCGCCGACAAACTGCATCAACGCGCCGCCCACTGTCGCGCCGAAAAACGCGCCGAGGAACTGCACGCTGCTGTATACGCCCATCGCCGTGCCCCTGGCGGACAGCGGCGCAATCACGCTGATCAGCGCGGGCAGCTTGGCTTCCAGCACGTTGAACGCGGTAAAGAACACCAGCAGCCCGGCGGTCACGCCCCACAGGCTGTGCTGGGCGAACAGCAGCATGAATTGCGCGAGCACCGACAACGCGATGGCCAGCACGAACACCTGCTTCACCTTGCCCTTCTTTTCCGAGATGATGATAAGCGGCAGCATCAGCACAAATGCCGCCAGCATCACAGGCAGATAAACCTTCCAGTGCTGCGACACATCCAGATCATCGGCCTGCAGCAGGAACGGCACCTGCATGAACACCGACATCAAAATCGCGTGCACCGAGAAAATGCCGAAATCGAGGCGCAGCAATTCCTTGTTGCGCAGCACTTCGCCGAAACGTTTCCGGTTCGCTTCGGTGTCGCTATGGAAGCGCGTAATCGCCGGATCTGGAATCACGAAGCGCACCACCAGCAAGGCCAGCAAGGCCAGCACGCCGGTCAGCGCAAAGATGCCGGGCACGCCGAGCAGGCCGTTGAGCACCGGGGACAAAACCAGCGACAGCGAGAACGTGACGCCGATGGTCATGCCGATCATCGCCATCGCCCTGGTGCGCACTTCTTCGCGCGTGAGGTCGGCGGTCAGCGCCATCACCGCGGCATTGATCGCGCCCGCGCCCTGGATGGCGCGGCCGGCAATCACCCAATAGATGTTATCCGCCGACGCTGCGATGAAACTGCCCAGAGCGAACACCAGCAAGCCGCCATAAATGACCGGCTTGCGCCCGTAGCGGTCGGACAGCCAGCCGGCCGGGAGCTGCAGGATCGCCTGGGTCAGCCCGTAGGCGCCGAGCGCGATGCCCATCAGCAGATGGCTCTCGCCGCCGGGCAGTTGCTCCGAATACACCGCGAAGATCGGCAGGATGATGAACAGCCCCAGCATGCGCAGGCCATAAATGCTCGCCAAGCCAAAGCTGGCGCGGCGTTCAACCGCAGTCATGGTATTTGTCGCAGGCATGGATGATTTTGGAAAGGTGCAAAAAGTCGCGCATTTTAGCAGGTCGCCACACTTGCCGACAGATTTGCGCAAGAGCGGCGTACTAGATGGCAATGGTGCAGACTTGATACCGGAGCAACTGGAGGCCTGAGACAGCCTGGAACCGTGGTCTGTCCATGAGGTTTTCCTCCGCACTACATAATCTCTTGCATCCCCGGCTGATACATCTTGACGTTGTCGCGGCCGTTTTTCTTGGCATGGTACATGGCGATGTCGGCGCTTTTGACCAGCAGCTTCTCGTCGGCGCCATGCTCGGGATAGACCGCAACGCCGATGCTCGATGAGATATGCAGGGTATAGCCGGCCAGCTCGAAAGGCTGGGCGAGCGCATGGCGTATTTTCTCGCCGACCGTACTGGCATCCTGTTCCGCTTCGATGACTGGCAGCAGCACGACGAATTCGTCGCCGCCGATCCGCGCTGCGGTGTCCGATGCGCGCAGGCAATCCTGGATGCGCTGCGCGGCTTCCTTGAGCAGCAGATCGCCCACCGCGTGGCCATAGGTATCGTTGATAGGCTTGAACTTGTCCAGGTCGAGGAACATCAGCGCCAAATGATTACGGTCGCGTTTGGCGGCGGCAAGCGCCTGTTGCAGGCGGTCGCCGAACAGCGCACGGTTGGGCAGGTGGGTAAGCCCGTCGTATTGGGCCATGCGGCGCATATGCTCCTCGATGTCCTTGCGCTCGGTGATGTCGGTGGAAATGCCGCACAGTGCATAGATGCTGCCGTCCCCATGCCGCAGCGGGAGCTTGACCGACAGATAGACCGCCGTGAGCCCGGTGAGGATGTTGGGGATGGTCTCTTCGGCCTGGATCGTCTCCCCGCCCTGCAAGACGCGGAGATCATCCTCGCGCCGGCCGGCTGCGGTGTCGGCGTCGAAAAATTTGTAATCGTCATAGCCCACGATCTCCTCCATCGGCGCATCGAACAGTTTGCGCAGCAGGCGATTGGCGAACAGGTAGCGGCCCTGGCTGTCCTTCACGTAGATGTAGGCGCTGACGTTTTCCAGAATGTCGGAAAGCAGCTTCTCGCTCTCCCTGAGCGCCTGATCGGCATGGCTCCGCTCGAGCGCAATTTCAGCCAGGTTGGCCGTCTGCTCGATCAGGTGGATGTCGGCCTCCGCCGGTTTGCGCGACTCACGGAGATAAATGGCGAGCGTGCCGAGCACCTTGCCGGAAGCGGTGTGGATCGGCTCCGACCAGCAGGCTCTCAACGCTGCCTGGCGCGCGAGCTCCTGACAGGGCGTCCAGTAGGGATGACTCTGGATGTCCTCGACGATGACGCGCTGTCCGGTAAAGGCGGCGGTGCCACAGGAGCCGGCGCCGATACCGATTTCAATCCCGTCGAGCGCCGCATTGAAAAAACCGGGCAGGCTGGGAGCTGCGCCGGTCAGGAGATGCTTGCCCTCGCTGTCGAGCAGCGAGATGCTGCACAGCATGGCGGGATTTTCCTGCTCCACACCCCGCACGATGGCTTCCAGTATGGTGGCCAGCGGTGCGCCGTGGGCCAGCAGTTCAAGGACATGGTTGCGGGATTGTTCGCGCTGTGCGGAATGTTCGCGGTCGCAGGCATCACGGGCAAGCCTGCGATTGATGCGGATGATGTAGATGGCGGTGCCGATGATGCCGCCCAGCAGCAAGACAATCTCTATCTCCAGCATGCCTGCCTCTCACCCGAACGATAGTTCAAAGAACCATAGGCCCGCGCAAGGTGGGTTGAACGCATACCCACGCCACCCCTTAATTGCTCTCCAGCACCACGAAAGCGACGATCATGTCGCGCTCGTCGCTGATGGAAAGATGGTGGCCGTTGATGCCCAGTTGCGCCAGATAGACGCGCAAGGTCTCGTCGAACTGCAATACCGGCTTGCCGAGGCCATCGTGCGTGACGCCGATGCGCTGGAAGCTGACGGGGTGGCGCATGCCGCTGCCGACCGCCTTGGCGAACGCCTCCTTGGCGGCGAAACGCTTCGCCAGAAACCTGGCCGGATCGGTATGCGCGCCCAATTCCTGCAATTCGCTTTCACTCAACAGCCGCTCGGCGAGGCGAACATCGTAACGCGCAAACATTTTTTCGATGCGCGCGTATTCGACGATGTCGGTACCGATGCCGAAGATCATCAGTCATTCCCGCGCAGGCGGGAACCCAGTTATCAAAAGGCCCTTCATCTTCCGCACCGCCGCATCCAGCCCGATGAACAGCGATTCGGCGATGATGGCGTGGCCGATGTTGAGTTCGACGATGTTGGGGATCGCGACGATGGGCTGCACGTTGTGATAATGCAGGCCGTGCCCGGCATTCACCTGCAAGCCTTGCGCATGTGCGTGTTCCGCCGCGACACGGATGCGCTCCAGCTCATGTTCGCGCTCCTGCACGCTGTCCGCGTCGGCATATTTGCCGGTATGCAATTCCACCACCGGCGCGCCGCTGCGCCGCGCCGCATCGATCTGTTTCTGGTCCGGGTCGATGAACAGCGATACGCGGATGCCCGCCGCCGCGCACCGCTCGCAGGCCGATTTGACGGCATCGAAGTAACGCATTACGTCGAGCCCGCCTTCGGTGGTCAGCTCCTCGCGGCGTTCCGGCACCAGGCACAGATCGTGCGGCTTGATGCGCAGCGCGTTCGCGATCATTTCTTCGGTGACGGCGCACTCGAGATTCATGCGCGTTTGCAGCATGTCGCGCAGGATTTCGACATCGCGATCCTGGATATGGCGGCGGTCTTCGCGCAGGTGCAGCGTGATCGCGTCGGCGCCGGCCTCCTCGCAGATCAGCGCGGCGCGCACCACGTTGGGGTAACGCGACCCGCGCGCCTGGCGCAAGGTGGCGACATGGTCGATATTCAGTCCGAGTTTTATCATTTTTAACTTTCTTTTTTATCCGCAGATTTCGCAGATTTCGCAGATTTCGCAGATTAAACAGATTAAACGAATGCAAAACATAGATCGCTCTCGGTTGTAAAGATGATGCTGCCGCTGCGATGATTTAGTCGTTTTTAAATCTGGTTAATCTGCGTAATCTGCGGACAACTGTTTTTTCGGTTCTAGAGTTTCTGCAAATCCTTGATCAGTTCGCGCGTGTGCAAAATTTTTCCGCCGAGATGGTGGTTCAGCAGCATGCGCATCAGTTGCTTGCTCTGCTGCGCGGTGAGCGGGTCGGCATAGTCGTCCGCCGCCATGTCGAGCAGGGTCTTGCCCAGCACCGGCAATCCGACTTGCGTGTCGCCGTCATCCAACAAGGCTCCGCGCTCCACGGCATAACGATAGCAGACTTCCGGCCGTATCGGTTCGCCGCTGCCCGCCTCGCGTTCCAGCGCCAGCGCGTAGCCCAGTTCCTGCAGCAGGTGTTTCTCGAAGCAGCGCAGCGTGGCGGCGTGGTCGGTCTCGTGCGCCAGGCGGTGCAAGGTGGCGCGGTAATAATCGAACAGTTGCTCATGCGGGTCGTCGCGCGCCAGCAGATTGAGCAGCAGTTCGTTGAGATAGAAGCCGCACATCAGCGCCGTGCCTTGCAGATAGGGCTGGCCGCCCTGCCATTCCGCGCTGTGCAGCGTGCGCACCTCGCCCTTGCCGAACCAGCTTAATTGCAGCGGCTGGAAGTTCATCAGCACCCCGCGCAGCGCCGATCTCGGGCGGCGCGCGCCGCGCGCCATGACCGGCAGGCGTCCGTGCCGGCGGCTGAAGACATCGAGAATCAGGCTGGTTTCGCGGAACGGGTAGCTGTGCAGCACGAAGGCGGGCTCGTCCTCTATCTTGTGCCTGTGCGTGGCCATTCAACCAAAACTGCAGTTAAACCACGAAGAGCGCGAAGGAGAACAACTGCGCATTGAATTTGCCTTACTTGCCTCACCAGCAATCCCGCGAAAACTCTTCGTGGCCTTCGTGCGCTTCGTGGTGAAATAGGTTTTCAGGTTCACTGCCATCCCTCATTCGTAACCGAGAGATTTCAGCACGCGTGCGTCATCCGCCCAACCGCTGCGGACTTTGACGAATACTTCGAGAAACACCTTGCCGCCGAACAGCTTTTCCATGTCCAGCCGCGCCTGGGTGGCGATCTCTTTCAGCTTCTCGCCTTTCTTGCCGATCAGCATCGCCTTGTGCGCTTCCTTATCCACCAGGATCGCGGCGCTAATGCGGCGCAGCTTGCCTTCCATCTTGAATTGCTCGATCACCACGCTGACCGAATACGGCAGCTCTTCGCCGGTGAAGCGGAACACTTTCTCGCGCAGCATTTCCGCAGCCAGAAACTTTTCGCTGCGATCGGTGATGTCGTCTGCGTCGTAGATCAATTCGCCTGGAGGCAGATGGCGGCGCAAGGCTTCGCGCAGCTCGTCGAGCTTGCTGCCCAGCTTGGCGCTGACCGGCACGATGGCGGCAAATTTGAAATCGGCCGCGACGCGCTCGGCGAATGCGAACAATTGACCTTTGTCCGCCACTTCGTCGATCTTGTTGATCACCAGCAATACCGGGCGATTGTCCGGCAGCAGCTTGAGCACTTCCTGGTCGCGCTCGTCATAGCGCAGCGCTTCCAGCACGAATACCACGACCTGCACGTCGCGCAGGCTGCTGGTCACGACGCGGTTCATGCCGCGGTTCAGCGCGTTCAGGTGCTTGGTCTGGAACCCGGGGGTATCGACGAATACAAATTGCGCGTGCTCGTCGGTGAATATGCCGTGAATGCGGTGGCGCGTAGTCTGCGCCTTGCGCGAAGTGATGCTGATCTTCTGCCCGATCAGATGATTGAGCAGCGTGGACTTGCCCACGTTGGGGCGCCCGACGATGGCGATGTAGCCGCTGCGAAATGGTTCGGGCGGGCTATCCGTGTTGTGGGTGCTCGCAAGGTCTTGTTGTTCGGTCATGATGTCTTTGTCAATTGTTGATAGGCGGCTTGCGCCGCCTGTTGCTCGGCGTTGCGGCGGCTGCTGCCCTCGCCGCGCGTGGATATTTTCAATGACGGAATAACGCATTCCACCTGGAAAGATTGGGCATGGGCTTCGCCTTGTGTGGCGACAATACTGTAGACCGGCAAGGGGATGCGCTTGCCTTGCAGATACTCCTGCAACAGGGTTTTTGCGTCCTTGCCCAGCGTTTGCACGTCGACTTGCGCAAGATAAGGCACCAGCAAATTCAGCACGACTTTTTCGGCATCGGCAAAGCCGCTATCCAGCAACACCGCGCCGAACAAGGCTTCCATCGCATCGGCCAGGATGGAAGGCCGACTGAAGCCGCCACTCTTGCGTTCGCCTTCACCCAGCTTTAAATATCCGCCCAGATCGAGCTGTTGCGCGAGGACCACAAGCGTTTCTTCCTTGACCAGATTGGATCGCAACCTGGATAGCTCGCCTTCGCTCAATTGCGGATAAGCAGTATAAAGATATTTTGCAACGATGCAGCCCAGCACGCTGTCGCCCAAAAATTCCAGGCGCTCGTTGTGCTCCGGCGCGTAGCTGCGGTGGGTCAAAGCGCGTTGCAGCAATTGGGGCTGCGCAAAAATATGCCCCAATTGCCTGCATAGCGGGCTGCTCTGTTTATTTGGCACTGGCCGGACTAAAGTCCAAATACAGGCTGATGTTGCCCGCCAGCGGTATTTTGACGGCATAGCTCGCGTTCAACACCAATCGCCCGCCATCGCTGGTGATCTCGATATCCTCCGCATTGACCGCATTGATACCGTCAATCGAGGCGCGCTTGGTAAAGGACATACGGATGTCGCGCAGGCTGGCTTTCTGCATTTCCGGATCATTGGCTATTGTGTCGAAGATGCTGCCGATTTTCGCATCCTCCATGTACGCCGGGATGAGTTTCAACCCGGTGGTGATGACAAGCACCAGGATAACCGCCCCGAAAATAAACCCGGAAAAACTCAACCCACGTTGTTTTGCTGGCATTGCCTTGTTCATTTCCTCTTCCCCCGCATCAGTTAATAGACAGGCCAATCCGCTTCAAATCGGAAAAATTCATCCAGATGAAAAACGCCTTGCCGACGATCTGGTTGTCCGGCACAAACCCCCAGTAGCGGCTGTCGCGGCTGTTGTCGCGATTGTCGCCCAGCATGAAGTAATACCCGGCAGGCACCTTGCAACGCACCATATCATCGTCATAGCTGCAATTCTCGCGCCCCTTGAATTCGGCCACCGAACCCAGATGCAGCGTCGGCGCCTCGGGATTCACCAGCACCGCATGCTTGTGCTCGCCCAATGTTTCGAAGCGCTTTTCAGTATGCACAAAATTCAAGCCGGTCTCGACATAATTATAATCGCCATCCGGCTGTTGTGCTTGCTCGATCCCGTTGATCCATAACCGCTTGTTGCGGTATTCGACGCTGTCACCGGGAAGCCCGACCACGCGCTTGATATAGTCCAGCGACGGGTTTTCCGGGTAGTGAAACACCATCACATAGCCGCGCTGCGGGTCGTTGATCTGGACGATCTTCCGGTTGACGATGGGCAGGCGGATGCCGTAGGTGAATTTGTTCACCAGAATAAAATCGCCCACTTGCAGGGTCGGAATCATTGAGCCGGAAGGAATTTTGAACGGTTCGACCAGGAAGGAGCGGATGAAAAACACGATCAGGATGACCGGGAAGAAGCTCTTGGCATATTCCACCCACCACGGCTCGGCAACGCCGCTGCCGCGCTTGGCCGCCAAGGCGAAGCGGTCCAGCAGCCAGATCCCGCCGGTGACCAGCAGCAATACAAACAAAATTAAAGCAAAATTCATCGTTATTCCTTAGATTCAAAAAACAGGGGCCAGGGGCTGGGGGCTAGCGGGTTTTCCTAGTCCCTAGTCCCTAGTCCCTAGTCCCAGCAGTTAACCATCCACGCGCAAAATCGCGAGGAAGGCTTCCTGCGGAATTTCCACGTTGCCCACCTGCTTCATGCGCTTCTTGCCGGCCTTTTGTTTCTCCAGCAATTTTTTCTTGCGCGAAATGTCGCCGCCGTAGCACTTTGCCAGCACGTTTTTGCGCATCGCCTTGACGTTCTCGCGCGCGATGATGTTCGAGCCGATGGTCGCCTGGATCGCCACGTCGTACATCTGGCGCGGGATCAGTTCGCGCATCTTGGCCGCCACCTCGCGCCCGCGACGCTGGCTGTTGGCGCGGTGCACGATCACCGCCAGCGCGTCCACTTTCTCGCCGTTGATCAGCATGTCCACCTTGACCACATCCGCCGCACGGTATTCCTTGAACTCGTAGTCCATCGACGCATAGCCTCGCGACACCGATTTCAGCTTGTCGAAGAAATCCAGCACGATCTCCGCCATCGGCATTTCGTACACCAGCATCACCTGCTTGCCGTGATAGCTGATATTGATCTGCGCGCCGCGTTTCTGCGTGCACAACGTGATCACCGCACCGACATATTCGTTCGGCATGTATAAATTTACGGTCACGATCGGCTCGCGAATTTCCTCGATTTTCGACGGGTCGGGCATTTTTGACGGGTTGTCCACCGTCAGTATCGTGCCGTCGCGCAGTACCACCTCGTAGATCACCGTCGGCGCGGTAGTGATCAGGTCCATGTCGAACTCGCGCTCCAGCCGCTCCTGCACGATTTCCATGTGCAGCAACCCGAGGAAGCCGCAACGGAAGCCGAAGCCCAACGCCTGCGACACCTCCGGTTCGTAGCGCAGCGCGGCATCGTTCAGTTTGAGTTTTTCCAGCGAATCGCGCAGCGCTTCATATTGATTCGATTCCACCGGGAACAGCCCCGCAAACACCTGCGGTTGCACTTCCTTGAAGCCCGGCAACGCCTGCTGTGCGGGTCTGGCCTGATGGGTGATGGTATCGCCCACCTTGGCCGCTTTCAATTCCTTGATCCCGGCAATCACGAAACCGACATGGCCCGCGCTCAGGCTTTCGCGCGGTTTCGACTTGGGCGTAAATACGCCGATATGCTCGGTCAAATGCTGCGCCCCGGTGGCCATCAGCAGGATTTTTTCCTTGGGCTTGAGCGTGCCGTTCATCACCCGCACCAGCATCACCACGCCGACGTAATTATCGAACCAGGAGTCGATAATCAGCGCCTGCAGCGGCGCGTCCGGATCGCCTTTGGGCGGCGGCACTTTGACCAGCAACGCTTCCAGCACGTCCCGTACACCCTCGCCTGTCTTGGCGGAACAGCGCACCGCATCGTGCGCGTCGATGCCGATCACTTCCTCGATTTCCTCGATGGCATTTTCCGGATTGGCGGACGGCAGGTCGATCTTGTTCAGCACCGGCACCACTTCCACACCCAAATCCAGCGCGGTGTAGCAGTTCGCCACAGTCTGCGCTTCCACGCCCTGCGAGGCATCCACCACCAGTAACGCGCCTTCGCAGGCGGACAGCGAGCGCGATACCTCGTAGGAGAAATCCACGTGCCCCGGCGTGTCGATCAGGTTGAGGTTGTACACCTGCCCGTCAAGCGCCTTGTAGCTCAGCGCCGCGGTCTGCGCCTTGATGGTGATGCCGCGCTCGCGCTCCAGATCCATGGAGTCGAGTACCTGCGCTTCCATTTCGCGGTCGGATAACCCGCCGCACAGTTGAATGATGCGGTCGGCCAGCGTGGACTTGCCGTGGTCGATATGGGCGATGATGGAGAAATTACGGATTAACTGCATGAGGGCCTAAATAAACTTGGAAAATACAGTTAAGCCACGGATGAACACGGATTGACACAGATAAATAATGGACTGCATCTGCTTTTTCCAATACCGTTTGGATGAAATACCAAACCCTCGTAACGCAATGCTTTATCCGTGCTTATCCGTGTAAATCTGTGGCTAACTAAGGTTTTTAGCAAAAACGCCTGAACCGGCTGATTCGCAAAGCGCGAATTCTAGCCGATTTAGGAGGGACATGCAGGGTTGTGATTGCATTTACCACGAAGAACATGAAGCGCACGAAGAACCGAGTAAGGACAGGGCGCACCATGCCCCCTACTGCCTGGAAAACGAATTCAAACCCCGCCTTCGTGTTCTTCGTGGTGAACAATTATGATCACTTCTCGTCGAGCCTGATCGCCACATAGGAGGCCGCATCGTCGCGCCGCACCAGCAATGCGACATTCTTCCCCTTGGGAACCTGCTTGAGTATCTCGTTGAACTGGTTCAACGAGCGGATCGGAATATTGCCGATCGCCAGCAGCACATCGCCGTGCTGCAAGCCGGCTGCGCGCGCGGCCGTTCCTTTGACCTCTTCCACCAGCAACCCGCCGCCGATTTGCAGCTCCTGCAATTGCTCTTTGCTCAGTTCGCTGACCGCAATACCCAAGCGTGAAATCGCCTCACCCACATCTTCGGCCAGTTTCTTCACGGCGCGTGCCAGCTTGCCGTCTTCCGGCATCTCCGCGATCTCCACCGTAATTTGTCTGGAGCCGCCTTTGCGCCACAGTTCGACGGCCACCTTGCTGCCGGGTTTGGTCGCCGCAACTATGCGCGGCAAGTCGCTGGAACTGTTCACCGGTTTGCCGTCGAATTTGAGGATCACATCGCTAGCCTCAATGCCCGCCTTGTCTGCCGGGCCATTTTTCTCCACGCTGCTGATCAGCGCGCCATTCGGTTTGCTCAGGCCGAACGATTCGGCCAGCTCGCGCGTGAGCTCCTGGATCGTCACCCCGATACGCCCGCGCGTCACTTTGCCGCTGGTGCGCAATTGCTCGGTCACTTGCGTCGCGACATCGATCGGTATCGCAAAAGACAGGCCCATCGAACCGCCGGAACGGGTATAGATCTGCGAGTTGATGCCGACCACTTCGCCG
>JAUYGW010000041.1 GCA_030690245.1 Gallionella sp.
TTGTATTAACCTAGAAAAAGCAGTTAGCCACAGAGATCACAGAGTAAAACCAAACAGTTATAGAGAGAGGGGTATTCACCTTTTGGGTGAGATCAAAAAAGCGGGCAAATCCTTACATTCTCTGTGAGCTCTGTGGCCTGAACTAAGGCTTTTAGGATTAATTGCCAATTACCGGCAACCACTTTTACCAGCGCGCTCAACAACTCCGTCATTCAATATCAAATTCGCTACGCAACACCTGAAAAATCACCTCAAACCCGAAGCCGCGCGATTGCAGAAAGCGCATTTGCCGGGCTTTTTCCCCGGCGTCCTGCGGCAGTGTGCCGAACTTCCTTTGCCACACGCTGCGCGCGGCTTCCAACTCGCTTTCCTTCAATGCGGGCAATGCGGCGCTGACCAATTCTTCCGGGATGCCTTTTTGGCGCAGATCATGGGCGATGCGCTGGGTGCCGAAACGGCTGCGCTTGGCGTGCAGCAACTGCGTGGCGGCGCGGGCATCCGACAGCCAGCCGCGCGCCGTCAAATCGTCCAGCAGCGCATCCAGATCGACCGGCCCAGAAAAATCACCGGAGGAATCACCAGAGGAATCAGAACGCAGGCCGAAATCTTCACCTGTTTGCACATGCGGCAACAGCTTGCCGCGCAGCTCGGCGCGGCTGTATTCGCGGCGCGCCAGATATTGCAGGGCGCGCGCGCGCAGGCTTAACTCAGGCTTTTTCCTCACCCGGGTGCCCGGCCAAAAGTTTTTCGGATGTTTTTGGGCCAGATTTTGTGCTGGCCTTTTCGACTTTAGCCGCCGGTTTTTCGCCCGCATCGAGCAGCGCTACACCTAATGCCCCGCGCACCTTGTTTTCGATTTCAAAGGCGATTTCCGGATGTTCGCGCAGGTATTCGCGGGCGTTGTCCTTGCCCTGGCCGATTTTTTCGCCCTTATAGGCGTACCAGGCACCGGCTTTTTCCACCAGCTTGTGCTGCACGCCCAGGTCGATGATCTCGCCTTCGCGCGAGATGCCCTCGCCGTACAGGATGTCGAACAACGCTTCGCGGAACGGCGGGGCGACCTTGTTCTTCACCACCTTGACACGCGTCTCGTTGCCGATCACTTCATCGCCCTTCTTGATCGCACCGATGCGGCGGATATCCAGGCGCACCGAGGCGTAAAACTTGAGCGCGTTGCGGCCGGTGGTAGTTTCCGGATTGCCGAACATCACGCCGATCTTCATGCGGATCTGGTTGATAAAGATCACCATCGTGTTGGAACGATTGATGTTGGCGGTCAGCTTGCGTAGCGCCTGCGACATCAACCTTGCGTGCAGACCCATTTGCGCATCGCCCATTTCTCCTTCGATTTCCGCTTTCGGCGTCAGCGCGGCGACCGAGTCCACCACCACCACATCCACGCTGCCGGAGCGCACCAGCATGTCGGTGATTTCCAGCGCCTGCTCGCCGTTGTCAGGCTGCGAGATCAGCAGGTCTTCAACCTTCACGCCGAGTTTCTGCGCGTACTGCGGATCGAGCGCGTGTTCCGCATCGATAAACGCCGCGGTGCCGCCCAGCTTCTGCATCTCGGCGATCACTTGCAGGGTCAGCGTGGTCTTGCCGGAAGATTCCGGGCCGTAGATTTCAATCACGCGGCCGCGCGGCAAGCCGCCCACGCCGAGCGCGATGTCCAGGCCCAGCGAGCCGGTGGACACGACCTGAATATCGCGCGCCACATCATGCTCGCCGAGGCGCATGATCGAGCCCTTGCCGAACTGCTTTTCGATCTGGCTCAGAGCCGCCGCGAGTGCCTTGCTTTTATTGTCATCCATTGGAATTCCCTTTCAAAAAATGGTGCGGGATTGTGGCACATCAATTCGCACTTGTACAGAACGAACGTTCTTTTTAAAAACGCAGTTGATGATGAATGCCCTATTTATTCGAGGTGCCGTATTACTTTTGTAGGTGCGAATTAATTCGCACAACCTATTGAGTATGCGAATGAATTCGCACCTACATACCTCGCAAGCAGCGAGTGCTGGAACCTAAGCCAGTTCCGTCCGCCGCCCGAGCAGGTCGATCACGCCCTGCAACGCAATATGCGCCGCCTGGGCGCGCACTTCGGCACGGTTGCCGTTGATTTGATGCCGCTGCGCGTGAGCCGCGCCATGTTTGATTCCCCAGGCGAACCATACCGTGCCGACCGGTTTGTCCGGCGTTCCGCCCTCCGGCCCGGCAATACCGCTGACCGCCACGGCCACTTGCGCCGCACTGTTGGCCAGCGCGCCCGCCACCATCTCGCGCACCACCGCCTCGGATACCGCGCCATGCTGGCTGAGCGTCGCTTCGCTCACGCCCAGCATCTGTTGCTTGGCCAGGTTGGAATAAGTGATAAAGCCGCGCTCGAACCAAGCCGAGCTGCCCGCCACGTCGGTGATGGCCTGCGCCACGCCGCCGCCGGTGCAGGATTCCGCCGTGACCAGCTTCAGCCCGTGTGATTTCAGTGCTCCACCGACTTGCGCGGCAAGAATATCCATCAGTTCTCGCCAGAAAGGCAATATAGCCACGGATATACACGGATTAACACAGATAAGACCATGGTTCTATCCGTGGACATCCGTGTTAATCCGTGGCTAGTAATCACTATTGAATTCAACCCAAACCCCGCGCCAGATCGTTCTGTATATCCACTACCGCCTCCAGCCCGACTGCGATGCGGATCAGGCTGTCCGTGATGCCTGCCGCCGCGCGCGCCTCGGGCGCGATGCGCCCGTGGGTGGTGCTGGCCGGATGGGTGATGGTGGTCTTGGTGTCGCCGAGGTTGGCGGTGATCGAGATCATGCGCGTATTGTCGATCACGCGCCATGCGGCCTCTTTGCCGTTCCCCGGGGACGAAGCGACCTCGAACGACACGATGCCGCCGCCGGTCTTCTGCTGCCTCATCGCCAGTTCATGCTGCGGATGCGACGGCAGGCCCGGATAGAACACCCGCGCCACATTGGGCTGCGCTTCCAGCCAGCGCGCCAGTTCCAGCGAGTTGGCGCTGTGCGCGTCCATGCGGATTTTCAGCGTCTCCAAGCCCTTCAGGAATATCCAGGCGTTGAACGCGCTCATCGTCGGGCCGGCGGTGCGCAAAAAGCCGTACACACCTTCCATATTATTTTTACTGCCCAGTACCGCGCCGCCCAGCACGCGCCCCTGCCCGTCGATGTACTTGGTCGCGGAGTGGATCACGATGTCCGCGCCCAGTTC
>JAUYGW010000044.1 GCA_030690245.1 Gallionella sp.
ATGATGTGTTTGAAAAATTCTTCGAGCTTTTCCACCTTGGCGCGAATGCGAGATTCCAGCGCCTCCGAATGGTCAACATCACGGATCGTGATTTGTAATGGGATTTGCATGGTTTACTCCTTGAAATTTGAGGCCCACATCCCCTCACTCCTAACTCTCTCCCGCAAGCGGGAGAGAGGGACGCGGTCTCGCTGCGCGAGTTTCTGTTTAACGGCGGCTCATGGTTTCCTTTTTCTGTTCATGCTTCACCAGCTTGGCGAGCGCCAGCAATTCTTCCGCCAGAAGTTCCAGCAGGTCATCCAGGGTAAGAATGCCAACCAGCCCGCCGCTGCCATCCACCACCGGCAGGCGCCGCACCCCTTTGGCGCGCATATACTGGATTGCCTCGAACACGCCGGTGTTTTCTTTCACCGTGACGAGGTCGGGCGCCATGATGTCGCCCACGGTAATGACCTTCTGATCGAGTTCCGGCGCCATGATTTCCACCACGAGATCGCGGTCGGTGACGATGCCGACCGGAGTCCGCACACCGCCGCGATCTTCGACGACCAGCACATCGCCGACGTGATGCTGGCGCATGAGCCTGGCCGCCTCCAAAACGGTGTCGTTGGGCTGCACGACGACAACTTCGCGGTTGCAGATTTCACTGATAGGCATGATGGCCTCCCTGTTGTTGATTGCCCGGTGCAGCTTTCAATTGGCCTCTCTGTCCAGATCAGCCGTTAATATTTACGCAAGGCCTGCTTGGGCTTTTTTCCCTGCGAAAAATCTTCCTGCCCGGTATTCGGGAAATCGTAATAGGCAGCGTTCAAATAGCGCGCGACATCGGCGACCTCATCTTCGCTCCAAACCAGGCCGATGTTGACCTGCCAGCGGCGCACCTGGGCTTTAAGGCTGCTCCAGTCGGTCGCCAGCTTCTGCTTGCGCCAATGAACTTCCGAGGTGTGGCATGCATTGCAATGTGTCGAATAAAGCAATTCGCCCCGCTCTTCGCTGTGCTTTGTCTGGGCATGCGCCAAGGTATTCGCACCCCAGAACAGGCACAGCACAAAAACCACCTGTTTTATATCAACCATGAAGCCCCCTCACGGTCTCAAGCAGCGGGAATAGCTGCCTGGTTGGTGTGGAGAACACCCAATAATCCAGCACAGCGCATTTAGGAAGGTCTGAACAAGTAGCCAAAAATGAAAACGCCGAATCCACAATCTGCCGCGAATGCTGAAATTGGCAAGAAACGCCCACATTGTTGGGCATTTCGCCTGCCCTTCCGGCCCATTTTCCGTTCATCAGGCGCACCTC
>JAUYGW010000053.1 GCA_030690245.1 Gallionella sp.
TTGTAGAAGCGGCCGGTTGGCCAATCTGGTTTTTGATCCTGGCCTCCATCATTGCGGTCGGCTTGATCATCGAGCGTTCGATTTCCTTGCGCGCGCACCGCGTCTCCCCTCCCGCCTTGCTGGATGAAGTCATCAAGGAACTGAAACAACGCGGCGTCAGCGATGGCATGCTGGTCAGGCTTGCCGAAAGTTCGCTGCTGGGGCGCATCTTCGCCGCCGGGCTCAAGAACATCAAAAGCCCGCCCGAGGTGATGAAGGAATCCATCGAAGAGGCGGGGCGTGCAGTCGCGCATGATCTGGAGCGTTTCCTGACCACTCTGGGCACGATCGCTTCCATCAGTCCATTGCTGGGGCTGTTCGGCACGGTGGTAGGAATGATCGAGATTTTCGGCTCGCAAACTGCGGTGGGCAATAACCCGGCGACACTCGCCCATGGCATATCGGTAGCTTTGTACAACACGGCTTTCGGCCTGATCGTGGCGGTTCCCAGCATGATTGCCTACCGGCACTTCCGCGCCCAGGTAGACAGCCTGTCCATCGAAATGGAACAACAGGCGGTCAAACTGGTGGAAATCGTGCACGGTCAACGCAAGGGTTAGGCAGCGATGAATTTTCGACGCGGGCACAGCCGTGAAGAACCGGAAATCAATCTGATTCCGATGATAGACGTGCTGCTGGTGATCCTGATTTTCCTGATGGTCACCACCAGCTATGCCAAGTTTTCCGAATTGCAGATCAACCTGCCGCAAGCCGGCGGTGAAGCGGTCGCCGAAGCGGCCAAGCCGGTCAATGTAGCGGTAGACGCCTCCGAGCACTATGCCATCAATAATCAGGGGCTATCCTATTCCGGCGTGGAGGCGTTGGCGGCCTCCCTGAAAAATGCCGCAGGCGGCCAGGCCGACCCCACCATCGTCATCAATGCCGATGCCAAGGCTCCGCACCAATCCGTGATCAACGTGATGGAAGCGGCGCGACTGGCGGGGTATGGGCGCATCACCTTTACCACGCAGAACGCCCCCAAGTAATTCCAATCCCATTTCACCGATGAAACTGCGTTGGCTTCCTCGCTCACTCCTAGCCGTGCCAAATGCACTGTCCGCGTCGTTCGCTCGTCGCCGCCTTGTTTGACCTTCGAAATGGGATTGGAATAAAAGATGTTCGACCTGCAACACCACTGGTCCCGCATCACCCCGCTGCACCTGATCCTTTTCCCGGTTAGTCTGCTGTTCCGCCTGCTGGTGGCGTTACGCCGCACGCTGTATCGCGGCCGCATCCTGTCCAGTTATAAATTAGCCGTACCGGTCATCGTGGTCGGCAACATCAGCATCGGCGGAACCGGCAAGACCCCGCTCACGCTTGCGCTGGCGCAACAGCTTATCGATCGCGGCTGGCATCCGCTGATCGTCAGCCGCGGCCATGGCGGCGCCGCGCAACAGCCCCAGCAGGTCGATGCAGACAGCGCTGCGCAGCAGGTGGGCGACGAGCCGTTGCTGATGGCGCGGCGCAACCTCTGCCCGGTATGGATAGGGAAAGACCGCGCCGCCGCCGCGCAAGCCGCCCTGCAAGCCCACCCGCAGTGCGATGTCGTGCTGTGCGACGACGGTTTGCAGCACTACCGCTTGCAGCGCGATGTGGAGGTCGCGGTCGTTGACGGCATGCGCGGCTTCGGCAATGGCTTCATGCTCCCCGCCGGCCCGTTGCGCGAACCGGTGGCGCGCTTGCGGAGCGTGGATGCGGTGGTGGTGAACGGCGGCGAAACTCCGGCAGCTGATCTATTCAAGCAGGGCGCGATGAATCTCGCCCCTACGATAGGCCGGTACGCCATGCGTCTGTCGGGAGAAATTTTCCATAACCTGCTCGATCCCGGCAAAACAGCCACCGCCGGGTATTTTCACAAGCTGAACAACCACGCCGTGGCCGGCATCGGGCATCCGCCACGCTACTTCCGGTATCTGCAAACGCTGGGGGTTTCTTTCACGCCGCACGCCTTTCCCGACCATCATCCCTATTCTGCATCCGACCTCGCCTTTGCCGGGTGCGATGCGATACTCCTGACCGAAAAAGATGCGGTAAAATGCGCCGCATTCGCCGACGCCCGATATTGGGTGTTGCGCGTGGATGCCCAACTCGACCCAGCCCTGGTCGACCATATACTGCGAAAGATAGAATCCCATGGACGCAAAACTGCTTGATATCCTCGTTTGCCCACTGTGCAAATCCCCGCTGGTCTACCAAAAAGCCGCGCAGGAATTGATCTGCAAGGCCGACCGGCTGGCCTTCAAAATCGAAGACGGCATTCCGGTAATGCTGGCCGACGAGGCGCGCAAGCTGACTGCCGAAGAAGTCGAAAAACTTTAATGGTCGCTTTCCATGTCGTCATTCCGGCGCGCCATGCCTCCACCCGGCTGCCCGGCAAGCCGTTGCTGCCGATAGCCGGCAAGCCGATGGTGGTGAGGGTTGCGGAACGGGCGGCGCAAAGCGGTGCGCAACAGATATGGGTCGCCACCGACCATCACGCGATTGCCAACGTGGTGCACGAGCACGGCTTCAAGGCGTGCATGACCAAGGACACCCACGCCAGCGGCACCGATCGCATCGCCGAGGTGGCGGAACAGCACAACTGGCCTGATGACGCCATCGTGGTGAACGTGCAGGGGGACGAACCGCTGATGCCGCCAGAACTGATCCGCGCCGTCGCCGAACATCTGCACAGCCACCCGGAATGCGCGATCGCCACGGCCTGCCATGCGCTCCACGACGAGGCGTCGCTGCGCAATCCGAACATCGTCAAGGCGGTGCTCGACAAAAACGGCAACGCGCTGTATTTCAGCCGCGCACCGATTCCCTGGCCGCGCGATGCGTTTGCGCTCCCCTCACCCGCTGGCGGGATAACCCGCGACTTGGCGGCTTTGTCGCCTAGTCGAATGGCTAGTAGTTCTACCAGAGGGGCTGGGGGAGAGGGGGTTTTTCCCGCCGATCTGCCGGTGCTGCGCCATATCGGCATCTATGCCTACCGCGTGAGCTTCCTGCGCTCCTACGGAAAGCTTGCCCCGGCGGCAATCGAGCAGTTCGAGGCGCTGGAACAGCTGCGCGCGCTATATTATGGCTACAAAATCGGCGTGGTTATCGCCGAGCAGGCTCCGCCCGGCGGCGTGGATACGGAACAGGACTTACATGCAGCACGGCAAATTTTCGCCACAACCATCAAACCCGAGGAGAACGACAAATGAGACTGATACTGCTAGGCCCACCGGGTGCAGGCAAGGGCACCCAGGCCAATTACATCAAGGAAAAATTCGGCATCCCGCAAATCTCCACCGGCGACATGCTGCGCGCGGCGGTCAAAGCCGGCACGCCGCTCGGCATCGCGGCCAAAAAAGTGATAGATGCCGGCGGCCTAGTCTCCGACGACATCATCATCAATCTGGTGAAAGAGCGCATCAAGGACGCCGACTGCGCCAACGGCTTCCTGTTCGACGGCTTCCCGCGCACCATTCCGCAGGCGCATGAGATGAAGGATGCCGGCATCCCGAACGACTACGTGGTGGAAATCGAGGTGGCGGACAGCGAGATCATCAAACGCA
>JAUYGW010000062.1 GCA_030690245.1 Gallionella sp.
CGCTGCGCGCCTGGTCTGTTTGGCGTAGCGGTCAAAGCCGCTCGTAGAAAGTGTCGTTTGTTTCATCGTTTTAATCCGTTTGTTCAACCCGAGCTTCTGACAGCATGAGCGTGAAAAGTTCGAGACTTAATCAGAGGTTCCTTAATACAGAGTTCGACATGGCTTTTCTGCAAGCCGCCGCCAAGGGTAACGGCTTGCACACGTTCAAAAATCCTACCTCTTGTGCTTTAAAGTTGGCACGTAAAGCATGGCCTGGACGAAAAAGTTATCGCCTTGATGATCTCGCCTCAGATGGGGAATTTAATAGCGGCACAGCCCATAGAGCTTTGGAGGATGCTCGACGTGCTCTAATCGTTTATGCAGCTGCAACCGCTGCGCTTAAGACTACGCGCACTCCGCAAGTGAACACTGCGCCCAAGCGAAGGGCTGTCTCACCGGCAAAGAAGAAGCCTGGCCTTGGGGGCGGGATAGCCAAAGGGGCGCTTGCTGCAATGATTTTTTTCTTAAAAAAACCTAGAGAATAGCCCGCGGATTTAAGAGGCCAGAGTCGAATGAAGGATAAGGAACCGTGTTCGGTCAGTTTCGCGCCCCGTAGCGGTAATTCAGCCCGCAGCATCCGTAACATGCCGCATCACTTGGAAAGCTTCTTCCGTATCCAGCTTGGATTTCGGCGGCAATCAAGAACGGCGAATACGATGACCACATCGTTAGCGACACGATAATAAACAGCAAATGGAAAACGTTTGGAGAGCAGCCGATGATAGCCCAACACGATGCGGTGCATCCCCGCAAAATAGGCCAGCGAGTCAATGCCGGAATAGAGCGCGCAATATTCAGGGACAGACCACGGATATTTGTAAATCCTGCAACCTAGACATAGTGCAATAGTTGCACTATGATGTACCCATGCCTCGCGTTCATTCTTTCGACTCTTGTCAGATTAACCTTTACCCAAAGGATCACATGCCGCCGCATTTTCATGTGCTGGCGAGCGATGGGCGGGAATGGTTGGTCAGGATCGATAACGGTGAAGTGCTGGAGGGCAACCGTAGTACACGATCAATCCGGGTTGCATTGGAATGGGCTGCTGTGCCGACAAACCGCGACAAGCTGCTGCATTTATTTTGGGAGTTGCACACATGAAAAATCGGGATCACTTTCGTTTAATCAAGGCCAAGGTGCTGAAAAATTCGTGCCTTAAGATAACTTATGCCGATGGCACGGATTTCAACGTCGATCTGTCAGACTGGATCAAATCGTCTTCTTGTTTGAAGCCGCTACAAGACCAAAGTTTTTTTGCATCCGCCAAATTAAGAGAGTTTGGGCGTGCGGTTGAGTTTGGGAAAGGCGAAATTGATCTGGCAGCTGACAATCTGCGTAACCTTGCGATAGAGCAGTCCGGCGGCATCGGTCACGAGCGTATTTGGAATTGGATGCACAAAAATAATTTGACCCTGGACGGGGCGGCAGAAGTTCTGGGCATAAGCCGCCGGATGTTGGCCTATTATCGCAACGGCGAAAAACCTATTCCTCGCCATATCTGGCTGGCTTGCGTCGGATGGGAAACCCTTCATAAGCACGGCAAAGCGGCTTAACCAGTGTCATGATAGACACCACGGTTTAAGCCGATGATAGTTAAAGGGTTGTGTTCGCATTAAATTTTCGCCCCGCAGCATCCGTGGCATATCGCATCACTTGGAAAGCTTCTTCCGTATCCAGCTTGGATTTCGGCGGCAATCAAGAACGGCGAATACTGTGACTGCATCATCAGCGACACGATAATAAACAGTAAATGGAAAACGTTTGGAGAGCAGCCGATGATAGCCCAACACGATGTGGTGTATCCCCGCAAAATAGGCCAGCGAGTCAATGTCGGAATAGAGTGTATCCAGAAAATAGGTGCCGAGGCCGTCTGCTTGTGATTCGTAGAATCGGTAACCTTCTTCGAGATCGTCCTCTGCAATGCTGAGAATTTTTACCCTTATGAGCCGTTTTTCTTGATTCTTTCTTTGGCTTTTTCCCAACTGGAGGTGGTGACCGTGCCTGCATTCAAGGCGGCTTCGCGGTCATTGAGAATGGCAGCATGCCAAGCGGGGGATTCCAAGGATTCTTCGTGGGTTGCCATGTCCGACCAAAGCGTTTCCATTAAGTCCAGTTTTTGGGTAAAGGAAAGCTGTGCAATGGGCACTTCGAATCTGTTCATCACGTTTTTTCTCCTGAAGTTGCTGATGTCAGTCTATCAAATTTCGAGGGGCGGAGATGAATTAACCCCAGCTAATCCATGAGCCGATTTTTGCCTGAACCGGCACCACGGGCGGATGCCCGGCATTCGCCCATAGGCTCTTAGTATCCCAGCGCCCTCGCGCCCTGATAAAACGCGAAGCTCGCCAGCCATGCCAGGGTCAGCGACCAGGCGATGGTGAACAGGGTGAAGCCCAGGTTTTTGGATTCGCTGCGCAGCGTGGCGATGGCCGAGATGCACGGCATGTAAATCAGGGTGAACAGCATGAAGCTGTATGCCTGCACCCAGTCCAGTTGCTGCCCCAGCGCGCCGCTCAACGCCGTGCCGCTCAAGCCGTAAATCACCGCGAGCGCGCCGATGACGATTTCCTTGGCGACGAAGCCGAAGATCAGCGCGATGGTGAGTTGCTCGTTGATGCCGATGGGGGCGAAGATGGGATGCAGGAAATCGCCGATCATGCCGGCCAGCGTGCCGCTGCTGGCGGGCGCGGCGGACGGCGGCAGGTTGGTGAGCAGCCAGACCAGCACGACGCCGGCGATGATGAACTTGGTGGAGCGGCGCAAAAAATGCTGTATTTCCAGCCAGCCGCGCATGACGATCTGGTAAGCGGTGGGGAAGCGGTAGGGCGGCAGTTCCAGCACGAACGGTTCGCTGTTTTTGAATTTGCTCTTGAACAGCAGCGCGGTGAGGATCGCGGCGGCGAAGCTGAACAAATACAGGCTGAACAATACGACTGGCGCGGCTTTAGGCGAGAACAGCGCGGCGGTGATGAACACGAACACCTGCAAACGCGCCGAGCACAGCGAGAACGGGATCACCAGCATGGTGAGCAGGCGCATCGCGCGCGAGCGCATCACGCGGGTGCCCATCAGCGCGGGCACGTTGCAGCCGAAGCCCATCAGCAGCATCACGAAACCGCGACCATCCAGGCCGAGGCATGCCATCAGCGCGTCCATCAGGAATGCCGCGCGCGACAGATAGCCGCTGTCCTCGATCATCGCCATGAACAAAAAGAACAATATGATGATGG
>JAUYGW010000065.1 GCA_030690245.1 Gallionella sp.
AGAACTTATCCGTAAATAAAGTATAATGTCTCCCCATGTGCGATGTTCGTATATGGAGGAAAAATGGCAAAAGCAAAGTCATGGGAAGTCACTGATGCATTTTGGAGTCGCGTCGAACCACTGATCCCATCACGCCAGAGAGCGGCCGATCAAACCTATACCAGAAAGACTGGCGGTGGACGCAAACCCAAGGATCCGCGCCTCGTATTTGAAGGCATCGTGTACGTGCTGAGAACGGGCTGTCAGTGGAAGGCGCTCCCCGCCGAACGTTACGGTAGTGCCAGTGCGATTCATGCCCGATTTCTTGAGTGGGAGAAAGCGGGTGTCTTTGAAGCATTGTGGAAGTTGGGGCTTGCCGAGTACGACGAGCTTGAGGGTATTGCCTGGCGATGGCAGAGTATTGACGGGGCGATGATGAAGGCACCGCTGGCTCAGGAAAGCGTTGGACCCAATCCAACGGATCGGGGGAAAAAATGGGAGCAAGCGCCATTTGCTGGTGGACGGCCGTGGTGTCCCGTTGTCGCTCGTCGTGACCGGAGCCAACCGGCATGATGTTTCGCAGTTGGGGGCGGTGCTGGAAGCTGTCGTGGTCAACCGAGCCAACCCGCCCCTGCGTCGGAACAAGCATTTGTGTGCCGACGCAGGCTACACCGGAGCACCTGCACTGAAAGTTATTGAGGAGCATGGCTACATTCCTCATGTTAAAGGACGAGGGCAAGAGGCTGATGAACTCAAGCGTGACCCCGAGAAGAAAGCCAGGCGCTGGGTGGTTGAAGTGGCGCACAGCTGGTTCAATCGCTTTCGTAAGCTGCTGGTGAGGTACGAAAAACTTGATCGCAGCTTTCTGGCACTCAACCACTTGGCTGCGGCCATCATGGCATTTAGAAAGATCAAGGTAGATGAAAACATTATTTACGGATAAGCTCTTAGCCGAATGGCTATAACCAATGACTTGCCCAGCGTATTTTGCTGGGTTAGTCAGATGGCTAGTTGTTTTATCAGTGGTTTCATCAGAGATCACGAAGATTTTTGCGAGTTGGGCATAAAGCCGCCCATCCCTGCCAACCCCGACCCATAGGATGGCACACCGTTTGATGCTCACCTGCAGGGTGATCGGCATTCTCAAAACAACCTTTTTCTTCTTCGTGTTCTTCGTGGTTCAATTGCCGTTTTAAGGTTGAATAGTGAGCCTCAGGCAACCAGAATTGCGACGATGCCCAGCAGCACCAGTACCACAACGGCAATCAGCATAAAATTACTGCTGCCGGGCTGGGCAGGCGGCTCTGCCGGGCCTGGGCGCAAGGCAGAGCGGGGAGCCGCCGGAGCCGCATTGAAAATCGCTTCCGCGCTCGGGCGCACTATTTTCAAGGTCTTCGCCAATTCGTCCACATCTTCGCTGGTGCCCGTCAAGGCAGCCAGCCGCATGGTCGCGGCGGCAGAATCGAAGGCCTGCGACAAAGCTACCGCCGGCTTTGCCTCTTCTTCGTCCATGTGCCTGCGCCCGCTGATATCGATCGCATCGGGCAATTTCCTTTCGCCTCCGGCCGGTGAGACGTCGATCTGCTTGTCGGAACGCGGCAAGGTATCGCGGCAGGCGCGCAGGTCAACGGCAAAATCCTTGGCGTTCTGGTAGCGATCCTCTACCTTCTTGGCCAAGGCTTTGGCCAGGATGAAGTTGACCATTTCCGGTACGGCGGAATTCAATGTGTTGGGTGGCGCCGGCACCGCATTCAGGGTCTGATACATGATGGCGTTGACGTTCTCGCCATTGAAGGGCGCCTGCCCGGTCAGCATCTCGTAGAGCATCACGCCCAGCGAGAAAATATCCGAACGCTGATCGATCTCCTTGCCCATCACCTGCTCCGGCGACATGTATTTCGGCGAGCCCAGCACCATGCCGGTCTGGGTGCGCACGGCCGAGGAAGCCATGCGCGCAATGCCGAAGTCGGTAATTTTTGCGTGCCCGTCGCGCACCACCATGATGTTCGAAGGCTTGACATCGCGGTGCACAATGCCATGTTCGTGCGCATAGGCCAGCCCTTGAGCCACCTGGGCGACGATATCCAGCACCTGATCGACCGGCAACAGACCGTCGTCGTTCATGATGTCGCGCAACTCGCGCCCTTGCAGGAACTCCATCGCAATGTAAGCCACGTCGCCGCTCTTACCCACATCGTAAATGGTCACGATATTCGGATGATTGAGCCGTCCGGCCGCCTTGGCTTCCTGGTAGAAGCGGCCCTCATATTCTTCCTTCTCGTCCAGCGCGAGCCCGAGATTGATCGTCTTGATCGCAACCACGCGGTCAATAAGCGGATCCTTGGCTTTATAGACGACGCCCATCGCGCCCTGGCCGAGTTCGCCAAGCACCTCATAGCGCCCTAACTGGCTAATCATGGCGCCCGCACCCGAATGAATTTTCAATTGCGATATTCACTTGTATGAATCCGGTAGTCAGTAAAGTTTTCACTAATCACAAAAATTCGGCTTGATATGCACCGTCTTGCCCGGCATCAGATCGACATTTTTTGTGTAGAGGTCGCCGCTTTTGCCGGTCACAATTATCTTGTGCTTGCCCGGCTGGACGGCCACCGTCAATCCGGTCGGGACTACTTTGATTTTTTCTGTACCATCCACAAACAGCTGCGTTCCTTCCTTGCAGCTGATCGAGAGATAAGCTTCTTTGCCTGGTTCAACACCACCCTGGATTGTCTCAAACCAGGTCTTCTTGTCGGTCGATGCCGACTCCTTGATCTTGGGCTGTGCAGCCGGCTCCCTGGTCTTGGGCTGTGCAGCCGGAAGCTTGGCTTGGTCAGCCGCCTTTTTGCTGTCCGTCTTGCCCTCAACGCTCTTTTACGCGGTCGGCATGGCAGTGCTGCCTGTTCCAGCCGCTTTGCTCTCCGCATGAGGCGCGGCAGGAGCCGCCGAAGCAACTGCGGATACCGGCTGAATACCGCTCGCCGCTTGCACCTGATCGGCACCCGGCAAGACGGGCGCTTCGCCGTTATACGCCAGCTTTAACGCCAACGCGCCAATCAGCGCCACCGAGAGGGCGACCGTGCCGGCATACAGCGCGCGCTGCCTGGGGTCTGCCTGTTTAAACCGGCCAACCAATCCGCCCGCAACAGCACCGAATTTGACGTGCCATGGCATGCCGGCAGCGCCACGCGCCGGCGGCAACTGGGTCGTTTTGTCGCCCGGATAACCGATCGCGTACACCTCGTGTTCACGCACATGTTTGTCGGTGCGCGAACCTTGAAAATGAAACATCCCGGTATATTGGGAAGAAAGACGCGAAACCGCATCATAGTAAGAACGTGACACGAGAATTTGACCAACATCCGCAAAACCCATCACGCGTTGCGCGACGTTGATGCCATCGCCAACGATATTGGGTTGACCATTGATGTCGCGCACCAGGCGAACCGGGCCGAGATTGATCCCTGCGCGCACCAGCAACGGCGGGTCGATGCTGGCATCCTCGTTGAGCATGCTTTCGCGCAGGCTGAGCGCGGTTTTCAATGCGTCTTCGACATCGCCAAGGAAATTGATTGCCGCGCCGTCGCCCGTATCGAGAATGATCCGGTCGGTTATCGGCACGCTGCTGATAGCCGTAGAAAGATAGCTGTTGAACCTGTCCTTCAGCGAAATTTGCCCCGTCACCGACCTCTTGGAATATTCCACAATATCCAAGAACAGCACACTGCACATGATGGTTTTGTTGTCGCGCTCTTCCATTCAGATTTCCAGTAGCTTGCCCGTTGTTTCCCAAGATTCCGGCCCGGATGACTGACCGGGTACAGCTTTACAGATTCTAATGAGAATCAGTGTTTTACACCAGTTTTACTTTTCCCGCTGCGGGCCCGGCCGGCACCCTGGATCTTTCCTGTTGCTGCGGCAGGACGACGCCCGGTTTTTCCGGGTTGCGCCCGGCCGATCCGGCGCGGAACCGGCGAATCCTGCTGCAATTCCGGCTCCTGCTGCGCCTCATCGCCGCCGGTGATGCCTGCCCAATCCAGCACCTGCGCCACCGCCTTTTCGTCCAACTCGGCCGTCATGCCACGCTTCAGGCGCGGCGGCAGGCTGATTACGCCGAAGCGCACGCGCATCAATCGGCTAACCGGCAGTCCAAGCGCATCAAAAGTGCGGCGCACCACGCGATTGCGTCCTTCCTTGAGCATCACGCGGTACCAGTGATTGAAGCCTTCACCGCCATGATCCTCGAGTTTTTCAAATTTTACCAAGCCGTCTTCCAGTTCAACACCCTGCTTGAGCGCCTGATCCATCTGCGCTTCCGTCATGGCCCCTTGCACGCGCACCGCGTATTCGCGTTCAACTTCAAAGCGCGGATGCATCAGATGGTTCGCCAATTCGCCGGAGGTAGTGAAAATCAGCAAACCGCTGGTATTAAAATCCAGCCGGCCGATCGCAATCCATTTCTGGCCGCGCAGCTTGGGCAGTTTATCGAACACGCTGGCGCGTTTTTCCGGATCGTCACGGCTGACGATTTCGCCTTCCGGCTTGTGGTACAGTAACACGCGTATCGCTTGATCCCTTTCGCCGACACGAATAGTGCGCCGCTCCGCCTTCACCAGGTCGCCTTCCACCACGCGCATCCCCAAAGTAGCCGGTTCGCCGTTTACGCTGACGCGCCCGGCGACGATCCATTCTTCCATGGCGCGGCGCGAACCGAGCCCGGCTTGCGCCAAGACCTTCTGCAGTTTTTCTCCGGGCAATTTTTCATCAGAAAAATTCTCATCGGAAAACTCCTTGTCATTCTTTTTCATACCATCACCTCGCGCCGCTCTAACACGGCCTGCGCCAACGTGCCGCTGTCCACCTGCTCCAATTCGCCACCGACCGGCAAGCCGCGCGCGATACGCGATACCTTGATGCCCTGGGACTGCAACAACGTTGCCAAATAATGCGCGGTGGCATCGCCCTCCACCGTAAAGTTGGTCGCCAGAATCACTTCAGCCAGCTTCCCTTCATGGGGCCGCTCCTGCACACGCTTGAGCAAACGGTCGAAATGCAACTCTTTTGCGCCGATGCCGTCCAGCGGCGAAAGCCGCCCCATCAACACGAAGTACTGGCCGCGGTAGCACTGCGTTTGCTCCATCATCAGCAGGTCGGCCGGCATTTCGACCACGCACAGCAACTCCGCATCGCGTTTGGCCGACGCACACAACGCGCAGACCTCTAGCTCGGAAAAATTATTGCACTTGCTGCAGTGCCGGATATTGCTGGCGGCCGCCTCCAGGGATTGCGCCAGGCGCAATGCTCCGGCGCGATCGCGCTGCAATAAATGATACGCCATGCGCTGCGCGGACTTCGGCCCGACGCCCGGCAGGCAACGCAATGCCGCGATCAATTCTTCCAGATGGGACGGCGTCACCAAGGTGAAAACTCCATCAGAACGGCAGCTTCATGCCGGGCGGCAAGCCCATGCCGGCAGTAAAACCGCCCATGCGCTGCTCCGAGATGGCTCCCGCTTTTTTCATCGCATCGTTAAGCGCCAGCACGAGCAGGTCTTCCAGCATTTCCTTGTCATCGGATAGCACGCTGTCATCCAGCGACACGCGGCGCACTTCATGCGCGCAAGTCATCGTCACCTTGACCAGGCCGGAGCCGGCCTGGCCTTCCACTTCCACGGTCGCCAATTCGGCCTGCGCCTTCTGCATATTCTGCTGCATTTGCTGCGCCTGCTTCATCAACCCGCCCAATCCACCCTTCATCATTTTTGTATTCTCCTCAATTTATCCTAAAAACGGCTCATCCACAGATGAACACGGATAAAGCAATGTATTAGTGAAAATCTACCATTCACCGGAAAGTTGCGCCAGATGACAAGGGCAACTCATTGATAATCCGTGTACATCCGTGTTAATCCGTGGCTAACTACTTTTTTCGATTTATTGCATTGGCTTAATCGATTCCGTAATCAGCTCGGCATCCAACTCCGCCTGCGCCTCGCGTACAAAATCGTCACTGGCGATCGAATCGCTCGCCTGCTGCTGTCTGAGTTGCTTGCCCTGCTGTTCAACCACGGCCGGCGTGGCTGATTCCGTCTTGCCCAATACGATGCTCAGCTTGATCGGCTTGGCAAAATAATCGTTCAGCGCCGCCTGCAGCTTTTCGGTGGCGACCTTATTGGCTTGAAGATGCTTGTGCTCCGGCGCCAGACACAGGGTAATCTGCTGATCCGAGAGGCTTTCCAGCATACAGTTTTTCGCCAGCTGTTGCGCCATGCCTTGCACATTCAACTGCGCCAGCAAGACGCCCCAATCCAGCTGCTGGCCGGATGATTTTGCCCCGCTACTCGAAACAGGGCGAATTGAAACGGGCTCTGCCGGGACATGCCCGGATTGGCTGTCCAGTGGAGCTTTGCTGACGGGTGAAGCTTCACCGTCCGGTGCGGCCCTGCCGCCCGCCGCCGCCCTGACAGGTTGTGCGGCCATGGCGGGCTGCCCGCCCCTGGCAGGCGCAAATGCCAGCATGCGCAACAGCGTCATGGTAAAACCGGCATATTCATCGGGAGCCAGGTCGATCTCGTCGCGCCCGTGGATGGCGATCTGGTAATACAACTGTATATCTTCCGGCGTGAGCGCCTGCGCCAATTCCAGCAAACGCACCCGTTCCGGCTCGTCGTCGGCAATCGCCTGCGGCACGGTCTGCGTCAGCGCGATGCGATGCAACAACGTCGCCAGTTCCTGCAAAGCCGCATCAAACGCCACGCTGCGCGCCGCCATGTTGTCGGCAATCTCGAGCAGTGCAACGCCGTCCCGCTCGCACAATGCCGCCAGCAAATCAAACAAATAACCCTGGTCTATCGCGCCCAGCATGGTGCGCACCACCGCCTCTTCCACTTTGCCGGCGGAGAAGGCGATCGCCTGATCCATCAGGCTCAGCGCGTCGCGCATGCTGCCCTGTGCGGCGCGCGCGACCAGGTTGATTGCCGCGGGCTCAAAGGAAAGCTGTTCCTGCTCCAGCACATACTGCAAACGGGCCGCAATCAGGGCCGGCGGCAATTGCTTCAGGTTGAATTGCAGGCAGCGCGACAATACCGTGACCGGAATCTTCTGCGGATCGGTCGTGGCGAGAATGAATTTCACATGCCCCGGCGGCTCTTCCAGCGTCTTCAGCATCGCGTTGAAGGCCGACTTGGACAGCATGTGCACCTCGTCGATGATGTACACCTTGAAACGCCCGCTGGTCGGCGCGTACAGCGCGCTTTCGAGCAACTCGCGCATGTTGTCGACCTGCGTGTTGGACGCGGCATCCAGTTCGACCAGGTCGACAAAGCGTCCGCTGTCGATCTCCTTGCACGCGCTGCATTCCCCGCACGGCGTCGCGGTGATACCGGTGAGGCAATTCAGCGACTTGGCGAAAATACGCGCGATGGTCGTCTTGCCCACTCCGCGGGTGCCGGTGAACAGATAGGCGTGATGCAGCCGGTTTTGGGTGAGCGCGTTGCTGAGCGCCCTGACGACATGCTCTTGCCCCGCCAGTTGCGCGAATATTTTAGGACGCCATTTGCGCGCGAGGACAGTTGTGGCTGACAAGTTATTCCACGTCAGAAAGAATAGGCAAAGCGGACTTGATTGAAGTTGATGCCCTGGTTCGGTTTCTTGATGCCGCCATTGGAAAGATGCTGAAAGCGATATCCCAGGTCAAACTGCCGGCGATCGCCGAAACGCACGCCGGCGCCGATATGGTCGCCAAACTGGAAAGCGCTGCCGAAGCTCCGGTTTGCATAAACAAAGGTCGGGGTGATCAGATGAAAACCGATGGCAGCCTCCGCATAGGGCGCAAATCCACTCAGGTTCTTCTGCTGCAAGCGAAATACCGGCGTAATGCCCAGATCCGTAACGGTCTGGTTATTGCCGGCCGCGCTGCGCCCGCGCCAGCTGCCCAGCGATGCCTCCCAGAAGCCGGTCACCAGCCAATCCCCGCCGGTGAACCACTGCTTGTCCCAATTCCAGACCGCCCCGGCGCGCGCCATATCCGTTGCATCGCCATTGCCATATTCAACCGACACGCCGTCCACGGCGGACACACTACCGCTGAAGAGCAGCGCGCTGATCAGCAAACCGATTTTTTTCATCACTCTCACTCCAACGGCACCACATAGGAGGCGAGCCTTACCCCCGGCACTTGCAGTAATTGGCTGTGGCTGCTTCCTTCCGGACCTGACCAGATTCACCAACCTGCAATGCGGGGAGGCCCGCCAATTCTTTTACACTTCAAATCGATGCGACATGATAAATGAAGCGCTTGCTAAAATCCACGCCGAATGGAACTTATAGTTTTTGCACTCAACGAAACCAAGGCCTGGAATTCATCCAGGCCCTTGCGTCTACTGGGGTGTATTGGATTCGAGCCTGCAACCGAACGAGACCAGGAAATAAACCCTATCCGGGCTTACTCGGCAACCGGGTCGTCCTTCTTGTCACCGGAGGCAGCGGTTCCCGGATTCATCTGGAAGCTCAGGGTCAAGCCCGGGTCTTGTTCGATCTGCATGATTCTTTTCACGGCAAGTTCATCTGCAAGCCTCGGGTTTTTAACGATTCTCGGGGTGATGATGACTACCGTCTCGACGTTGCTCACCGTTTCCGTCGTTCTGGAAAACAAATTACCGATGAGCGGTATGCTGCTCAGCAGCGGCACGCCCACTACGTCGTTGCTGCTGCTCTTCTTGATCAGCCCGCCGATGAAGACCGACTGCCCGTCTTCGCAGAGCAGCTCGGTGGTCACTTCCGTGCTCTTCTTGTCCGGGATGCCTGCATTGAGGGTGGCCGAACTCACTTCAGGGTGGACTTTCAGCAGCACGCGCCCCTGCTGATCGACGGATGGCGTTACCCGCAGGATCACGCCGGACTCGAGGAACTGCACACTTTCGGTGGTCACCTGATTGATGGTGGTCGTCACCTTGTATCCGGTGCTGTTGCCGATAACGGCCTTGGCCTCCTGATTTTCCATCGCCAGAAGCCTGGGCGTGGAGAGCGTGCGCACGCGGTTTTTGGTGGCTTTCGCCTCAAGGAACAATTCCAGGTTTTTGTTTGTCAGGCTGAAAAACAAACCGGCGGCCACCGGCCCGCCTGCCACGCTGCCCGTAGCCAGGCCATTGGTGCCGAAAGTGCCGCGTGAGCCGGCAGCCGAGCCGAAGGTCTTGGTCCAGTCCACGCCATAAATTTCACCGTCATCGAGCGTGATCTCAAGCACCTTGGCCTCGATCAGCACCTGCTTGGGTTCCGCATCCACCTCCTGCAGCAGCTTGCTGACCCGTTCTAGAAATTCCGGCGTGTCTTCGATGACGATCATCCGCCTGTCGTTGAGCGGCGTGATCTTGCCATAGCGCGATAGATATTTCGTGAGGATTTCGGCCACTTGCTTGGGGTCGGAATACTGCACTTTGAAGGTGCGCAGCTGCATCAACCCGTTGGGGTGATCCAGACCGGCGTCCTTGCGATCCAGGATGAAATAGTCGCCATTGCGGAGCTCCACCCCATAACCCGCCGCTGCGGCGACCCGGTAAATCGCATCACGGACACTGATGCCATAAAGATTGACCGAAACCGCTCCGCTCACTGCCTTGTCGAGGATGATGTTGACTTTGTCCTTGCGGGAAAGAATATCGAACACCTCCTGTATCGGTGACTCCCTGAAATTCAACGTCACCCGTTCGCTCTCTTCCGGTTTGGCCGCCGGTACCGCCAGACAGCTTGCGCTGCCCAGCATCAATTGCAGAATAATTGCCGTATAAACCGCGTATTTACTCATATCTATTGACTACCTCGTTCATTGTCCGGCTTCAAGGATGACACTTCCATATCCAGCACGATGCGTTTATTGTTTTTTTTGAATATCGCCTGGTGATCCCGTACCTCGATCAGGCGATACCCGTCTTTTTCCTCGCCTATCCCGATGATCGCGCCATTCAGATTCACCAGGGATTTCTTGCCGGCGACGATCACCGCGATCAATCTCGGGTCGCCCGAGATACTGGCACCAGCCGGCGAAGTTGACCCCCTCAGTGACGGGCGGGCGAAAGGATCGTGCTTCAGCGGTGCGCCTGTCGCTGCAACGGGCAACGCCATCAGGGCTACCCATGCAAGGCGATAAACCCACGCGCTCATTTGACCACCTCATTGAATTTGAGCGGGCGATACAGCGCGATCGACAGCGACAGCGCCACTTTTTGCTCTCCGTTGCTGTTTTTCATATCAAACTCGGTGATCGTCGCGTTATTGCCCAGCGTTTGCCCCAAACCCATGATCCAATCGGATAGATGCAGGTACGGCCCATTGGCAGTGATTTCAAAGGAAATCTCTTCAAATACCGACACCTGTTTTCTTTCCTTCGGCTTGACCCCGGAAAGCATCACCCCATGCACGGCTGCCGAACGGTCCAGCGCCTCCATCAGCGCAGCCGCCATCTCGTCATCAGAGGCGGGCATGCGCAGTTCGGCGCCCAGCTTTTCGGCGAGCTGCTTGATCTCGATGGTCAGTTTTGCAAGGTCGCCGGTCTGATCTGAAGAGTGGCTCAACCTCGCCTCCAGTGATGCCCGGCTAGCAACGGCCTGCTTATATTCGGCATAAGGTTTGCGCAACAAGAGCATCCAGCCCTCAATCGCCAGCAGACCGACAATCAACAGCATGATGCCGACCACCAGACGGGGATTCAGCTTGCCGATTGCATCAAGCACCCTGTTCATCCTAAAAACCTCAGTTGATGGGTTCGTAGGTGCGAATTTATTCGCACGCTCGACGAGTTAGGTGCGAATGAATTCGCACCTACAGAAGTAGCATAATCCGTTGAAATACCAGAACGTTCTTCGCCAACAGAAAAATATAGGTTCATGGTTCCTGCACACTCTCGTCCAGTTGCAGGGACAGGTTGAAACCCACCACCTGGGTATTCGCATAATTCCTGGCGCCGGTATCGATCAGGCGCAGGCTTGCGACGGCGGGCTGCTTGCCCAGATTGCGCATGAATTCGGCCAGATTGGTATGATTCATCGCGTGGCCGATCATATCGGCCCCGTGGCTTATTTGCAGCGCGGCATCGGCACCCTTAGCGGCCGCAATGATGCCCGGATTTGCGGCCCCGGGCGCCTGCAACGTTCCCGCACCATTGCGCCGCATGAAATGCAGGCTGTCGAACCAGACACCTTCGACATAGCCGCGGTCGATCGACCGCAACAAGAGCGCGACGCGATCGCCATTGCGCAGCTGGTTCAACGCGGCCAACTGCCGTTCAGTCACCCGCTTCTGCTGCCGCAATTCTTCGGCCCGGGCTTTATTCTGTCCAACCACCTGCTCCTGCTGTTCGAGGCGCACGGCCTGCAGGTTTTCGCGCCCGATCAGGTAACCCAGCAGCACCCTGGCCAACCCGATACAGCACAGCACGACCGCGCAAGCCACAATAAAACGGCGCAGCAAGCGCCGGGTGGTGCGGCCCTGCCGGTAATCGCCGGGGATAAGATCCATTTCACTCATTGGCCGACACCCCCCGCAACGCCAGCCCGGTCGTCAATGCAATCCCGGCAACTGCGCCCAGTCCCTCCTCATGCGGCTTGCGAAGCTTCGATGCGAACACCGCCACCGGGTCGAGCACCTCCACCGGGATATTCAGTTTCTCCCGCAGAATGTTCAGCATCCCCGGGTAACATGCCACCCGACCAGAAAGAAAAATCCGGTCTACCAACTTTCCGCGTGTTCTCGAGGCCATATAAACCAGAGTCTTGTTGATCTCCTGCACCAGCGGGGCGATCTCCGGCCTGAGCACTTCCGCCATCATCTGGCTGGCCTCATCCGGGCTGCCGTTTTCTATCGATGGCGGAGTTTCGTAGAGCAGGCGCATCGCCAGTTCTTCCGGCATGTCCAGCACCTTTCTCAGGCACGCAAGCATGCGGTTTTCGGAAAATCCCACCGCGCGATCCAGCAACAGGCGGCGTCCCCAGATGACCGTCAAAAAGCTCGAATCGGCGCCGAAATTGACCAGCAGCATATTCGGCGCCTGCGCAAATTCCGTCGTATTGAGCGTCCCCGCATGGCTGACCAGACGCGCCAGCGCGGCCGGGCCGATGTCCAGCGCGTCGACTTCCAGTCCGGCGCCGGCCAGCAGATCGAGGTAGGCCATCACCTTGTCGCGCGGCGCCAGCGCCACCAGCGCATCGCGCTGGCCGGTATCGGTTTCTTCCTGGCGCAGGTTCATGAAATCGACCACCATGCCGTCCAGCTCGCCTTTCAGGCGCTCGCGCAGTTCGGCCACGATCGCCGCGGCATCCGCCTGGCCTTCGCCGCACCGGTACGAAACCGTAATGATCTTGATCTGCTCGGCGGGCAGACAAGACACCACGCGCCTGCCCTTGAAAGGTTGCAGCGCATAGGCCTGCTTCAACAACGACTTCAGCCGTTGCGGCTGCAGCTCCTCGCGCGGACAAGGATAAGGCAACGACGCGATCGCGCGGATGCAGGGTCTGCCCGCCACCAGCTCCATCTGCACCAGGTTCAGCCGGTCCGGCCCCATCTCCATGCCTATGCTCAAATCGCGGCCAAATCCCGCCGGCATCCTGGGCAGCCTGTCCAGCGCAGGCCTAAGCAGCTTGTCAAACAGCATATTCATATGGGTCAGTGTGAATTTATTTGTTATCTTATAAAAAGCAGTTCAGCCACGGATTTACACAGATGTACACGGATTATCAGCGAGTTATCCTTCTCATCTGCTGCGCCTTTGTGGTGAATGCTGAATTTCAACAACACATATTTTCATCGGTGTTTATCCGTGTTTATCCGTGGCTAATCGCTGTTTTCAAGATTGCAGGCTCAATAGGTAATCACCAGTTGCGGTCGGTATACGCTGAACTCGCGGCTGTTGAATATGACTTCCGATGAAGTGTCGATCATCACCCCTGCGCCGTAGTTCAGGTCGGGGTTGGCGACCCATTGCTGCGCGAGGGGGGTTATGTTCCACTCCACCCAGCCCGAGGTAAACGAACTGCTGAGCGCGCTCGTCGAGATCGGGTCGCCCGCGCTGAAGCCCCAGTAGATGCCGAAGCCGGCGCTCCAGGCGTTACTGCCGTCGCGCGTTTTCCAGGTCGCACCGTCGGCGGAGCCGCTTCCATTCTTGGTGCCTTCCACCCAAGGGTTGTACGCCTTGTTCACCGTAAGGATCGAATTGGCCTTGGGGCTGAACGACCCGGTGTACAAACTCAACGTCGCGCTTGTGAGCACGGTGCCCACCGGGATGCTGCTCAGGTCGAACTTCACCAGCCCGCGCCCCCTCTTCGCTGCATTGGTGACAATGAACGATGTCGAGCCGCCGTAGTTGGCGCCACCGCTTCCCGTTTCATCGATCCAGGTATCGTTAATCGCCAGGAGAGTCACGGGCGAAACGGGCGGAGGCGGCGGAGGCGGCGGAGGCGGCGGAGGCGGCGGAGGCGGCGGAGGCGGAGGCGGAAGCGCGCCGCCGCACGGTCCCAAGTAGGTCACGTCGAGCTTGGGCCGGTTGACTGCCGTCGCGTTGTCGCTGCTCGCGAAGCCGGTCGAAAAATTAGCACCGGCGCCGTCCAGCAGCATGCCATTGTTGGGGGAAGCGCCGGATACCCAGTCCCCGACCAGGCCGGTGACGTCCCAGGTCTTCAAGCCGATAATCTCGTTGGCCGGCGTAGTGGCCGCGACGGCGGGGTCGAACTGCCCCCCCGGGGTCGTCCATGCGGTGACGCCGTCGTATTTGTTCCAGGTCGCGCCGTCGCCGGATTTGCTCCCCCACCCGGTGCCTTCTACCCAGGTTCGCGTGACGCGGTGCACGTTGTAGGCCGAGCCGACAGTACCCACAAAGCCGGTGCGATCCTGGTAAAGCGACAGCGTCGCGACGGTGATCGCGCTTCCGGCAGGTATCGCCGACAGGTCAAACCTGAGCAGCGGCCGTTTAACGGATCCACTGAGGTAAAGCGTAGGGTTGGTGCCCTCGTTGTTGTCAGACTTGGGGTTGCTCGAACCGTCGAGCCAGGCGTCGATTCCGACGGCGGCGCCCGGCTGCAGCGGCAGCGTTTGGGACGTGCTCCCACCAACAACGGCCACGTTCGAACGGGTCAGCGTAACGCTCGCGCCCCCGGCCGTGGTGGCGGTCGCGGTCAGCGTGACCGGCGTGCCGCTCGCCGGATTGACCGTCGCGGTGTAGCTGTCCGCGCCGAATGGGGTCGTGCCAAGGCCGGTGTAGCCGCCGCACTTGCCCTGCGTGATGGCATTGACCGCCTGCAGGCCGGCCTCGGCGACATAACGCGCGCGGTCGGCACCGCTCTGGCTGACGGCCATCCCTGCATTCATGCCGTTGTCGCGGTTAAGCAGAAAGGCAATGGCCGCGATCAGGCTCATCGCGAGAATCACCGGCAGCAGCGTAAAGCCCGCCATGTTGGCGCGTGGCGACCTCATTGCGTGCCCCCGCCCAGCCGCACGCTGGAAGAAAGGGTGACGGTGTTGACGGCATCGGCCAGCGTCAGACTGAGCACGGCGGCAGGCCGCACCGCGCTCGCGGGCAGCGTGGCGGCAAAGTCGGTGACGTTGCGGGCAAGCACCGTCGTGCCGATGTTGCAGGCGACGTCGTCCTTCGTGGTCTCGATCAGCTGGTTGGCGGCATTGCGACAATACATCACGCAGGCCGCACCGAGGCAGCCTGTGGGCGCGAACCAGTCGCCGCTGGTACCGGCGGCGGGCGGGGTCAATGTCTTCGGCACGGTCGCGCGCGCCCTGGCCGTGATGCGTTCCAGCGCGAAGCGGCCCTGGTAGGCCAGTTCGTTGCTGCCGCGCCCGGCAGTCTGCGCGTCCAGCCCGAGCTTGACCAGCCCGTTGAGGCCCGCCAGCATAATCGCGCCGATGGCCGTCGCCATCAGCAACTCGATCAGAGTCAGGC
>JAUYGW010000075.1 GCA_030690245.1 Gallionella sp.
GCGCTTTCGGGCAGGTATTTTACCCTATATGCCCGCAACTGAATAACCTAAAGGCAATTGAAATGGCGGAACCCTGATGCGTATCCTGCACACCATGCTGCGCGTAGCCGATCTGGAAAAATCGCTCGCTTTCTATACCGGCGTGCTCGGTATGAAACTGCTGCGCCGCACCGACTACCCGGAAGGGAAATTTACCCTGGCCTTCGTCGGTTTCGGCGATGAAGCGCATGGCGCGGTGATCGAGCTCACCCACAACTGGGGCGTGGAAAAATACGAACCCGGTAATGCCTTCGGGCACATCGCGATCGAGGTGGCCGACGCCTGCGCCGCCTGTGAAAACATCAGGCAGCGCGGCGGCAAGGTGGTGCGCGAAGCCGGGCCGATGAAACACGGCAGCACCGTGATCGCGTTCGCCGAAGATCCGGACGGGTACAAGATCGAACTGATCCAGAAGAAACAACCCTGAAGAACTCACCACGAAGAACACGAAGGTCACGAAGATTTTTTATGGAATTGCGCGATGTTTAACGCCCTCCGGCAAAGTGACTTTGGTTGCTTATTGTTTTTCTTTGTGCACTTCGTGGTTCATGGGGATTTAGACTGATTCCGGCAACCCGCCGGCGCCCGGAGGCCGCTTGGCTACACAACGCGAAATAATCCTTGCCGGGCCAGCCGGCCGGCTCGAGGGCATGCTGCACCTGCCCGACGAGCCGCCGCACGCAATTGCCGTGGTTGCGCATCCGCTGCCCACCATGGGCGGGACGATGGGCAACAAGGTGGTCACCACCCTGGCCCGCGCTTTTCTCGAATTGGGCTTTGCCGCGCTGCGCTTCAATTTTCGCGGCGCAGGCAAGAGCGACGGCAGCTATGACCAGGGCGACGGCGAAACGCTGGATGCGATCGCCGCCGCCAATTTCATGCGCGGCGAATTTCCTGGCCTGCCGCTGACCCTCGCGGGATTCTCCTTCGGCGGTTACGTGCAGGCACGCGCTGCCGAGACGTTGCAGCCGCAGCATCTGGTGCTGGTTGCGCCCGCCGTGGGGCGGTTTGCGATGCCGCTGGTGCCCGCCGACACCTTGCTGGTGCATGGCGATCTGGACGAAGTGGTGGAACTGGACGCGGTGCTGCACTGGGCGCGCCCGCAACATTTGCCGGTCATGGTGCTGGCGGGAGCCGGGCATTTCTTCCACGGACGGCTGACGCAACTCAGGCAAATCGTGTTGCAGCATTTTGCAACGCTGGGCCAGGAATGAACATGGAAACGAACACGGTATTGAGCGCGCGCAACTTGCGCAAATCCTACGGCGGCCAGATGGTGGTGGGCGGGCTGAACCTGTCCATCCGGCGCGGCGAATGCTTCGGCCTGCTCGGGCCGAACGGCGCGGGCAAAACCACCACGCTGCGCCTGCTGCTCGGCTTGATCGAGCCGGATGCGGGCGAGTTGCAGTTGCTGGATCATGCCGTGCCGGAACAAGCGCGCGGCGCGCGCCTGCGTGTCGGCGTGGTGCCGCAGATGGACAATCTCGATCCGGATTTCACGGTGGCGGAAAACCTGCTGGTGTACGGGCGCTACTTCGGCATGAGCGACAAGGCGATCGAGGCGCGCTTGCCGGAACTGCTGGAGTTTGCCAACCTCGCCCACAAACGCGATGCCAGGGTGCCGACCCTGTCCGGCGGGATGAAACGGCGGTTGACCCTGGCGCGCGCCTTGGTGAACGATCCGGAAGTCATCTTCCTCGACGAGCCGACCACCGGCCTCGACCCGCAGGCGCGCCACATGATCTGGCAACGCCTGCGCGAACTGAATGCGCGCGGCAAGACGCTGCTGCTCACCACGCATTTCATGGACGAGGCGGAGCGGCTCTGCCACCGCCTCGCGGTGATGGACAACGGGCGCATCATCAGTGAAGGTTCGCCGCGCGAACTGATCGAACGCAACATCGAGCCGCAGGTGGTCGAAGTGTTCGGCGAGCACGCGGCGGCATGGGCGCAAAGCCATGCTGCACAGCATGCGCAACGCTTCGAAGTGAGCGGCGAATCGGTGTTTTGCTACGTGGACGATGCGCAACCGCTGTTGCGGGAATTGCAGCAGCATCCGCAATTGCGCTACCTGCACCGCCCGGCGAACCTGGAAGATGTGTTCCTCAAATTGACCGGACGGGAGATGCGCGAATGAATAGTCGCGTTACACGCGAGGGAAGGGAGAAGGGAGAAGGGGGAAGGGTGCGCGCTTCGCGCGCTTTTACCCTTGAGCGGCAACGCCGTGTTCCCTTCCCCCTTCTCCCTTCACACATGCGAAACGAGCACTCATGAGCAAGAATCATTTCGCCCTGCCGCGCCTGAGCTTCAGATTCGTCCCGATCTGGCGGCGCAATTTCATGGTGTGGAAAAAGATGGCCGGTTCGTCGATACTCGGCCATCTCGCCGACCCGGTGATCTACATGCTGGGCCTGGGTTACGGGCTGGGCGGGATGCTGCCGGAGGTCGGCGGCATGCCCTATATCGCCTTCCTCGCCGCCGGGACGGTGTGCTACAGCACCATGAACAGCGCGAGCTTCGAGGCGCTGTATTCCGGTTTTGCGCGCATGCACGAGCAGCGCACCTGGGAGGCGATTCTCAACACGCCGATCACGCTGGACGACATCGTGTTTTCGGAAATCGTCTGGGCGGCGAGCAAAAGCCTGCTCTCCGGCATCGCTGTGCTGGCGGTCATCTGGCTGCTCGGGCTGTCGCATTCGCCGCTGACGCTGTGGCTCATTCCGCTCTCGCTGCTGGTCGGCCTGTGCTTCGCGTCGCTCGGGCTGATCATGACCGCCATCGCGCCCGGATACGACTTTTTCATGTACTACTTCACGCTGGTGATCACGCCGATGGTGCTATTATGCGGCGTGTTTTTTCCGGTCGACCAGTTGCCGCCGTTGCTGCAAACGGTGTCGGCTATCCTGCCGCTGACGCACGCGATCGATCTGGCGCGGCCGCTGTTGAATGACGTGATTCCGGCGCATTTCCTGTGGCATGCCGCCGTGTTGCTGGGTTACGCGCTGGCCGGGTTTTATGTGTCGCTGGTGTTGTTCCGCCGGCGGTTGTCTCAATGAGGTTTTGGTATGCTTTGGGTTAAGTCGTTTCACATCATTTTTGTGGTGAGCTGGTTCGCCGGGTTGTTCTATCTGCCGCGCATTTTCGTGAACCACGCGATGGCGACCGAGCCTGCCGAAATCGCGCGGTTGAAGCTGATGGAGCGCAAGCTGTACCGCTTTGTCACGCCGATCGGCGCGCTGGCGATCCTCTTCGGCTTCTGGCTGTCGTTCGGCTACGGTTTTTCCGGCGGCTGGCTGCACGCCAAGACCGCGCTGGTGATGCTGCTGGCGGCTTATCATCTTTACTGCGGCCATCTGGTCAAACAGTTCGCCGCCGACCGCAACACGCGCGGCCATGTGTTCTACCGCTGGTTCAACGAAGTGCCCGTGCTGATGCTGGTTGCCATCGTCATCCTCGTCACCGTAAAACCTTTCTAAATATATGCCTGATTTTTTCGCTCCCTGCCCGCACGGCCTTGAAGCCGTCTTATGCGGCGACCTTGAAACACTCGGCGCGCAGCATGTGCGCGGCACCGAGGGCGGCGTGCATTTCTCCGGCGACTGGCCGCTGTGCTATCGCGCCAATCTGGAGAGCCGCATCGCCAGCCGCATTCTGTGGCGCGTCGCCGAAACTCGATACCGCAGCGAGCAGGATATTTACAAGGCGGTGTTCGATCTGCAATGGCAGCGCTGGTTTGATGTGACACACACCATCCGTGTGAACACCACGGCTATCCGCTGCCCGTTGAAGAGCCTGGAATTCATCACGCTGCTGGTCAAGGATGCCGTGTGCGACCGCTTCCGCGCGCACTGCAACGAACGCCCCAGCGTGGACACGCTCACGCCGGATGTGCGCATCCATGTGTTCATCGAAGACAGCAAACTGATGCTGTATCTGGATACCTCCGGCGACGCGCTGTTCAAGCGCGGCGTGCGCACACATACCAACATTGCTCCGATCCGGGAAAATCTGGCGGCTGGCATTCTGCGCCTGAGCGGCTGGCAGCCCGGCACGCCGCTGCTCGACCCGATGTGCGGCAGCGGCACGTTCCTGATCGAGGCGGCGCAGATGGCGCTGAATATCCAGCCCGGCATTGCGCGCGGCTTCGCCTTCGAGAAGCTGAAAAATTTCGATGCGGCGAAATGGAATGAAATGCGCGCGCAGGCGATTGCCGCGCAACTGCCGCCCAGGCCGCTGGAAATTTACGGCAGCGACCTGTACGGCGACGCGCTGAAGACCTCATTGCGCAACCTGGAAGAAGCGGGGCTGGCGGAATGTGTCGAACTCAAGCAGGCCAATGTGCTGGAAATCTCGGCTCCGGCGGAACGCGGAATACTGGTGGCAAACCTGCCCTATGGCGAGCGCATGGGCGAACTGGACGAACTGGCGGAGCTGTACCCGAAACTGGGCGACGCGCTGAAGAAGAAATTCGGCGGCTGGACAGCCTATCTGTTCACCGCCGACAAGGCAATTTTGAAACTGATGCGCCTGTCCCCGTCCAAGCGCACTCCGCTGTTCAACGGCGCGATCGAATGCCGCTTGCTGGAATATAAAATCGTCGCGGGGAGCAACCGCAGCTAGCCGTGCATGGGCAGCACAGTCATGCCGGACGCAGTAATTTGTCGCATCAGGTCATTTTGAGATTTTCTGTCCCGCTCATGACATCCCGGTCCATGGAGCTCTTGCTTTGCAACTTGATGCGCAGGCGCAAGTCATTGACCGAGTCGGCGTTCTTCAGCGCTTCTTCATAGGAAATCGCACCGGATTCGTACAGATTGAACAGCGCGCCGTCAAAAGTCTCCATGCCCAGTTCGCGCGACTTGGCCATCACTTCCTTGATAGCATTCACCTCACCCTTGAAAATCATGTCGGCGATCAACGGGGAGTTGAGCATGATTTCAATCGCCGCTGCGCGCCCGGCACCCTCTTTTTTCGGAATCAGGCGCTGTGAAATTAGCGCCTTGATGTTCAGCGACAAGTCCATCAGCAGCTGCTCGCGGCGTTCTTCCGGGAAAAAGTTGATGATGCGATCCAATGCCTGGTTGGCGCTGTTGGCGTGCAGCGTGGCCATGCACAAATGGCCGGTCTCGGCGAAGGCCACGGCATATTCCATGGTTTCGCGGTCGCGAATTTCACCGATCAGGATCACGTCCGGCGCCTGGCGCAGGGTGTTCTTCAGCGCATTGTGCCAGTTCTCGGTATCCACGCCGACTTCGCGGTGGGTGATGATGCAGTTGATATGATCATGCACGTATTCCACCGGGTCTTCGATCGTGATGATATGCCCGTAGCTGTTCTTGTTGCGATGGCCGAGCATCGCCGCCAGCGTGGTGGATTTGCCCGAGCCGGTGCCGCCGACCAGGATCACCAGGCCGCGCTTGGTCATCACGATGTCCTTGAGCACTTCTGGCATACCCATCTGGTCGAGGTCGGGAATCTTGGTGGTGATGGTGCGCATCACCATGCCGACGCGCTGCTGCTGCATGAAAATATTGACGCGAAACCGCCCGATGCCGGGCGGGCTGATCGCAAAATTGCACTCATGGGTCGCTTCAAACTCGGCAGCCTGGCGGTCGTTCATGATCGCGCGCGCCAGCTCCTGAGTGTGCACCGAAGTCAGCGCCTGAGGGGATACCGGCGTCATTTTCCCATCCATCTTAAACGCGGGCGGAAAGCCGTACGTAATGAACAGATCGGAAGCATTATTGCTGATCATGCCGCGCAGCAAGTTATGTATCAACTCGGTGGCCTGGTCTCTTTCCATGGAAATATCCCTATAAGTTCGTTATGCGTGCCAATTAACCCGGGAACAGGTCTTTGTTGGCTGCCTTGCTGCGAGCTTCAGCCGGGGTAATCATATTATTTTTTACCAGGTTGGTCAGGCATTGATCGAGGGTCTGCATGCCCAGATTCTGGCCGGTCTGGATGGCCGAATACATCTGCGGCACCTTGGCTTCACGGATCAGATTGCGGATCGCCGGGGTGCAGATCATGATTTCGTGCGCGGCGACCCGACCGGAACCGTCCTTGGTCTTGAGCAACGCCTGCGAAATCACCGCGCGCAGCGACTCGGACAACATCGCGCGCACCATTTCCTTTTCGTCGGCGGGGAACTCGTCGATGATACGGTCGATGGTCTTGGCCGCCGAGCTGGTGTGCAGCGTGCCGAACACCAGATGGCCGGTTTCCGCCGCCGACATCGCCAGGCGGATGGTTTCCAGATCGCGCATTTCGCCGACCAGGATGATGTCGGGGTCCTCGCGCAAAGCCGAACGCAACGCATTCTGGAAAGACAGCGTGTCCCGGCCGACTTCGCGCTGGTTGATCAGGCATTTCTTGCTTTCATGCACGAACTCGATCGGGTCTTCCACCGTCAGGATGTGCCCCAGCTCGTGCTCGTTGCGGTGGTTGACCATTGCCGCGAGCGTGGTGGACTTACCGGAGCCGGTTGGTCCGGTGACCAGCACCAGGCCGCGCGGATAATCCGAAATAGTCTCGAAACTCTTCGGCGCTTTAAGGTCTTCCAGCGACAAAATCTTGGAAGGAATGGTGCGCATCACAGCGGCTGCGCCGCGGTTTTGTATGAATGCATTTACGCGAAAACGCGCCAGCCCCGGAACCTCGAAGGAAAAATCGACCTCCTTGTTCTCCTCGTAGAACTTGCGCTGCCCGTCGTTCATGATGTCATACACCAGGGCATGCACTTCCTTGTGATCCATCGGCGGCAGGTTGATGCGGCGCATGTCGCCATGCACGCGTATCATCGGCGGCAGGCCGGCGGAGAGATGCAGGTCGGAGGCCTTATTCTTGACGCCGAAGGCAAGCAGTTCGGTGATATCCATTATAATCTTCCCTGTTTGGCCGGTTTTAAACCGGTTTGATTAAGACGGCCGCAAGCCGCGTGAATAGGACAGGCAGTGCACTGGATTATGACAACAATCGCTTCCAACTTGCAAGCCGTGCGCGCCGCGATGGCGGCAGCGGCCGCCGAAGCAGGCCGCGCCCCGGACGACATCAGCCTGTTGGCGGTCAGCAAAACCTTCACACCCGATGCGATACGCGAGGCCTGCCGGGCCGGGCAGACCCGCTTCGCCGAGAGCTACGTCCAGGAAGCTTTGCACAAAATCACCGCGCTGCATGATTTGCCGATCGAATGGCATTATATCGGCCCGATCCAGAGCAACAAAACGCGCGCTATTGCGGAACACTTTGCGTGGGTGCACAGCGTGGACCGCCTGAAAATCGCCGAGCGGCTATCCGCGCAACGCCCCGCGCATTTGCCGCCGTTGCAGGTATGCCTGCAGGTGAACATCAGCAATGAAGCCAGCAAGAGTGGCGTACCCCCCGGCGAGGCGGCGCAACTGGCCATGGCAATTGCGCATCTGCCGCATCTCAGCCTGCGCGGGCTGATGGCTGTCCCCGAACCTGGCGGCGATGTTGATGCACAGCGCGCGGCATTTGCGCGGCTGCGCGAGTTGTTTGAGCAGTTGAACGGTCAGGGCCTGCAACTGGATACTCTGTCGATGGGCATGTCGCATGACTTTGCCGCAGCCATCGCGGAAGGCGCGACCATGGTGCGCATCGGCTCGGCGATTTTCGGCGACCGAACTTATCACAAGGAAACAACATGAATATTTGCTTCATCGGCGGCGGCAACATGGCAACCGCGCTCATCGGCGGCTTGCTCGACAAGGGATTCTTCACCGAACAACTCTGCGTAGTGGAAATCGACGCGGAGAGCCGCGCTCGGCTGCAACGGGATTTTGCGGTGCAATCGGTGGACAATCTTGTCGAAGGCATAGACGGCAGCCAGGTCATCGTGTTGGCGGTTAAACCGCAACAATTGCGCGACGTGGCGCAGCAACTTGCCCCGCTACTCAACGGGCAACTGCTAATCTCCATTGCCGCCGGCATCCGCGCCGGCGACATCGCGCGCTGGGCGAACAGCCCGGCGGTGGTGCGCGCGATGCCCAACACCCCGGCGCTGATCCGCAGCGGGATGACCGGACTGTACGCCTTGCCCGCAGTGGGCACCGTGCAATGCGGGCAGGCGCAGGACATTCTGGAAGCGGTAGGCGAAACACTGTGGTTGCAAGACGAGGCGATGCTGGATGCCGTCACGGCGATTTCCGGCAGCGGCCCGGCTTATGTGTTCTATTTCATCGAGGCGCTGCAACAGGCGGCGCACGAACTGGGCTTCAACGACGCAGATGCGCGCCGCCTGAGCCTGGCGACCTTTCTGGGCGCCAGCCAGCTGGCCGCCAGCAGTGATGAGGACGCCGGCGTGCTGCGCGCGCGCGTCACCTCCAAGAACGGCACCACCGAACGCGCGTTGTTGAGCATGGAAGCCAACCGGGTTGCCGAACATATCGCGCAGGCCGCCCACGCCGCCGCCGACCGCGCGCGTGAAATGGGCGATGAACTCGGCGACAACCCAACAGAAAATAAGTAACCCAGTAAAAGCAATTCACCACGAAGATCACGAAGATCACGAAGATCACGAAGATCACGAAGATCACGAAGAATTTTGCGAGTTATCGTCCACGGGCGATATCCCTGCCAACCCCGATTCATGGAGTTGCATGACGTTAAATACTCACACGCAAAGTGACTCTGATTTTTGGGGTAGCGCGTTGTTTTCTTCGTGCACTTCGTGTTCTTCGTGGTTCAAATAAGGAATTTAAAATAATGCTGAACGAAGCCCTGCTGTTCCTGCTCGACATCCTGCTGCAGCCGTTCGCGGCGATCCTGCTGCTGCGCTTCCATTTGCAGTGGCTGCGCGCGCCGCTGCGCAATCCCATCGGCGAATTCATCATGGTGCTCACCGATTTTCTGGTATTGCGCGCGCGCCGTTTCATTCCTGCCGTGCGCGGTCTGGACAGCGCGACGCTGCTGCTCGCGCTGCTGGTCGAAATGCTTTACCTGGCCGGCGTTCTGTGGGCGCAGGGTTACCCGTTCCACGGCTTCCCGTTGCCGGGGCTGCTGGTTCTGGCGCTGGTCAAGCTGCTCAAGATCAGCCTGTACCTGCTGATGGCGGCCGTGTTCGCGCAGGCGATTCTGTCCTGGGTAAGCCCCTACGCGCCGATTGCACCGCTGCTGACAACCGTGACCCAACGTTTCCTGCAGCCCTTGCGCCGCATCGTGCCGCTGCTGGGCAGCGTGGATCTGTCGCCGCTGCTGCTGTTCATCATCTGCCAGCTCATCGTGATTGTGCCGATCGGCGCACTGGAACGTATCGCGACCGGGATCCTGTAAATGACCGGTTGGTATCGTCGCAGCGGGGATGTCATCACCCTGACCCTGCATGTTCAGCCCGGCGCAAAGCGCAGCGAAATCTCCGGCTTGCACGGCGAAGCGCTCAAGCTGCGGCTGGCCGCGCCGCCCGTCGAAGGGCGCGCCAACGAGGCCTTGTTGAAATTCATCGCGGAATTGTTCGGCGTGCCGCTGCGCCAGGTGGAACTCAGGCAGGGCATGCAATCGCGCCACAAGGTCGTGGCGGTAACCGGCAGCGCCATCGCCCCGGAAAGCTTGCTGAACCCGCCTTAGGCCGGTTAAACCCAAACCTTGGTTAGCCACGGATTTACACGGATAAACACGGATACATTGTGTTTAAGGGATTGGCGCTTCAACCAAACGGTATTGACCAAAGGGTGTTGGAAAAAACAGGGGCAGCCCTTTGTTCATCTGTGTAAATCCGTGTTCATCCGTGGCTAAATTGCTTTTCCGGAATAAGCCATTCCTGCTAAATTTTCAGGCGCTCGACGACCCGGCCATGCCTGAGATGCTCCTCGATAATCTCGTCGAGGTCTTTTTCATCCATATAGCTGTACCAGGTGCCCTCGGGATACACCACGATGACCGGCCCCTCATCGCAGCGGTTCATGCAGCCGGCGGCGTTGATGCGAATGTTGTTCTGGAGATTGGAGATGCCGAGTTCGGCAACCTTGTTCTTCATATAATCGCGCGCCTTGGATGCGCCGCGCTTGCCGCAGCAATCACTGCCATCCGCGCGTTCATTGGTGCAGAAAAAAACATGCTTATCGTAAAATCTCATGGCAAACCTCTAATAAAAAGGGGGTAAAGCGCGATCATCCTAAAAAACGCAGCTCACCACGAAGAACACAAAGATCACGAAGATTTTCAATGGGCTATGTGCGACTGAACGCTCACCCATGCGGTGTCTGATGTTTTTGTGACACTGTTTTTCTTCACGTTCTTCGTGTTCTTCGTGTTCTTCGTGTTCTTCGTGGTTCAAATGAGGTCTTAAGGATTATAAAAGCCTTCGCAAAAGCCAGCGTGTCTAACACTCTCATGCTTTCCGGATGCGCCACAGGTGAAACAGCAGCAGCAGCGGAAACACCAGGGCAATAGTCTGCGCCAGGCCATTGTAATTGAGCAAATGCCCGTAATGCCAGTGATAGATCGACATCGCGGCGGCGGGCGTATTGTCGCCGAACAGGAAATTCACGATGACAAAATAGGCCAGCGCCACCGCCGCGCCGGAGACGATTGCCGCACCGCGCGGCAACGACAGCATCGCGAACAGCAGCGCCATCCCGAACAGCATCCCCAGCACCGCCTCGCTGTTGATCCACAGCAGCAATGCCCAGGACTTCAGCAGCACCGCCGCCGTAACGAATTTCACCAGCGCCACCATACTCAATATCACCGGCAATGCAACGACGGCATTGCGCGGCGCGCGCAACAGGGTCAGCATCAGCGTGCCCAGCATCAACAGATTCAACGTGACGGCGCCGCTTTCCCACCAATCGAACGGCGCGGGCGGCAGCGCGGCAAACGGCTGGCGCGCCACCTCACTGATGAACACATTGCCCAGCATCGGCAAGGATGGATTGACCTGCCCGAACATCCACAGCACGAGCAAGGCCAGGCCGAAATCCATCTCCCGGCCATGATGGAACAGGCCGCTGCGCCAGCGCCTCAGCCGGGTAAACAACCAGGTCCATGAAGCCACGCTCACCGCCAGCAGCACGCCCATCAGCGTGCCTGCGCTGTTGGACAGCAAATCCATATTCGAACTGATGCGTGCGGGCAAATACATCTGCAAATACTCCATGCCCGCCGACAGCGACACGCCCAGACACAGTCCGAGAATCACGCTGGCCGCCGCGCCGAAGCGCGCATGCAACGCCAGCCCGGCGAGCAGCCCGAACGGCAGATAAGACAAAAGATTGATGACCGCATCGAATGCGGTATAGGTGAGCAGCAAAGGCGCGGCAAGCACCTCGAGAAAATCCAGGCCCTGCTCGCGCCAACCGGAAAAGGGCGACAGGCTGGCATACACGATAAACAGCGCATAGCCGGTTGCCAGCCAGGTGCGCAGCCGCGCGCGGGTTTCGGTGATGAACAGTTCCTTCATGACTTATATTCAGTTGCGCCGCAGTTTCGGCGGTTAAGCAAGTTTAACCTATTCGACAGAGCGGGCCGGATTCAACGGCATCCTGATCCTTGCCATGGAAAGACAAATACAGGCTGCATTGACCCTAAGCGGAAATATTGGGACACTGCGCCCTGATTCAGCGGCAAACACCCTTGCATTTCGCACCGATTATTTAATCCTATTATCAACCCACTTAAAGTTAGGGGACACCACCATGATCCACATCTTCTCTTCACGGGTACTACTGACCGCCCTGTTGCTGCTATCCGGCATTGCCTGCCAGGCAGAAACGTCCAACATTGAAACGATCACCCCCGCCGAGCTTTCCCAAAGATTGAAGGAACCCAATCCCCCAATCATTCTTGATGTGCGTACACGAGATGAATATTCATCGGGACATATCGATACCGCATTGAACCTGCCTCACGATGAACTGGAGCGCAGGCTGGGCGAAATACCGGGAAACAAAACCAGCGAAATCGTCGTGTACTGCCGAAGCGGAAAGCGTGCCCGGATTGCGGAGAATATTCTCATCGAAAAGGGTTATCAGAACGTCAAGGATCTGGCCGGGCATTGGCAAGGCTGGAGCAGTCAGGCGAAGTAACGGCGGCCTCGCCCCCGCAGCTTTTCAGGTTCGCATTAATTCCTCGATTTCCGCGACCGTTTTCGGCGCGGCTGCGGTCAGCACTTCGCTGCCTTGCGCGGTGATCACCACATCGTCTTCGATGCGGATGCCGATGTTCCAAAGCGCTTGCGGCACGTCATCGGCGGGCCGGATGTAGCAGCCCGGCTCGACGGTGAACACCATGCCAGGTTGCAGTTTGCGCCATTGGTCCCCGACCTTGTAATCGCCCGCATCGTGCACGTCCATGCCCAGCCAGTGCCCGGTGCGGTGCATGTAGAAGCGTTTGTAGCTCTCGCTCTCCAGCACGCTGTCGACGCTACCCCGGCATAGTTTGAGGTCGATGAAGCCCTGCGCCAGGATGCGCAACGCGGCGTCATGCGGCGCGTCCCAGGTGTTGCCGGGGCGGGCGGCGGCGATCGCGGCGGCCTGCGCGGCGAGCACGATCTCATACACCTCTTTTTGTGCGGCGCTGAATTTGCCGTTGACCGGAAAGGTGCGCGTGATGTCGGCCGCATAGCCTTCCACCTCGCAGCCCGCGTCGATCAGCAGCAGCTCGCCGCCGTTTAGCCTGGCATGGTTGTCGACGTAATGCAGCACGCATGCATGTGCGCCGCCCGCGACGATGGACGGGTAGGCGGCGTGGCGCGCGCCGTGGCGGCAGAACTCGTGCAGCAACTCCGCTTCGACCTGGTATTCGAACAGGCCGGTGCGGGTGAATTGCTTGGCGCGCCGGTGCGCCTGGGCGGAATTCGCGGCGGCGCGGCGCATGATGTCGAGCTCGGCCGCATCCTTGAGCAGGCGCATCTCGTGGAGCAGCGCGCGCATGTCGCGGATTTCGTCCGGCGCGCGGATGCCGCTGCGCACCTTGGCCTGCACGGCGGTGCGCAGTCTGAGCAGACGCTGGTCCCATGCGGCATCCGCGCCCAGCGGGCAGAACAGCACGGGCTGGTTGGCCATCAGCTCGGTCAGTTTTTCGTCCAGTTGCGCGATGGGATAGGCGGCATCGAAGCCGAATTGCTGCTGCGCGGCTTCGGGGCCAACGCGATAGCCATCCCAGATTTCGCGCTCGAGATTTTTTTCGCGGCAGAACAGGATGGCTTGCGGCGCGGCGCCGGCGATGAGCACCAGCACCGCTTCCGGCTCGGCGAAGCCGGTAAGGTAATAGAAGCTGCTGTCATGGCGGTAGGCGTAATGCGTGTCGCCGTTGCGCGCCACTTCCTCTGCGGTGGGGATGACCGCGATGCCGCAGCACATCTGTTCCAGCAGACAGGCGCGGCGTTGTGCGTAAAGGGTCGGGGCCATAGTCATGGCGCATTGTGCTTCGCGCGGATCAGCTTGTCGAGTTCGGCAAGGCGTTGCGGTGTGCCGACATCTACCCACAAACCCCGGTGGTGTTCGCCGCTGATTTTGCCGAGGGAGATTTGCGCGCGCAGCAGCGGTGCAAGCGGCGCAATGCTGCCGCGCGGGATATGGCTGAACAGTGCGGGCCGGTAGATGCCGATGCCGCTGAAGGTCAGGATCGAGGATTGAGGATCGAGGATCGGGTGCTCCCTGGCTGAAATGAGATGGCCTTCGTTCAGGCAGAAATCGCCGTTCGGGTGATGGGGCGGATTGTCGACCAGCACCAGATGTGCTGCATCGCCACGAGCCTGCATAGCGGCGGCGCGCTCGGTCAGATGCGCAAATTCGTAGTCGCAATAGATGTCGCTGTTGATCACGGCGAAGGGCTCATCGCCGAGCAGCGGCAGGGCATTGACGATGCCGCCCGCAGTTTCCAGCGCGCATGCTTCGGGGGAATATTGGATGCGCGCGCCGAACCGGCTGCCGTCGCCCAATGCGGCTTCGATCTGCGCGCCGAGATGAGCGTGGTTGACGACCATGTCGATGATGCCGGCACACACCAGGTTCTCGATATGCCAGATGATCAGCGACTTGCCGCCGACTTCCAGCAACGGCTTGGGGATATGGTCGGTGAGCGGGCGCATGCGCTCGCCGCGACCGGCCGCCAATATCATGGCCTTCATCCTGAATTCCTTACTGGAACCACAAAGAGCACGAAGACCGCGAAGAACGACAATGTGTTGCTCCAAAAACGGGAGTTACTTGGCTGGCAAGCGCCCAATATCATGCAACTCCATGAATCGGGGTTGGCAGGGATATCGTCCGTGGACGATAACTCGCAAGAATCTTCGTGACCTCTGATGAAACTACTAGCCATTCGACTAAACGGGCAAACAACGCTCGCTAAGTCGCTGGTTATGTGCCCTTCGTGGTGAAGTGATTTTTTCAGGTTCACAGCTTTCAAAACGTGTATCCCACCTGATTGCCGCGCGGCTCCAGTTCGTCCAGCAGGTTCAGCAGCGGCTTGAGGTCGATATAGCGCATGCAGGCTACGCGCAGATACGCCATTACCAGCGGCAGATCTTTCAGGTAGCCGTCCTTGCCGTCGCGGTGGCACAGGCGCGCAAAAATGCCCAGCACCTTGAGATGGCGCTGCACGCCCATCCATTCGTAATCGCGATAAAACTCGGAAAAATCCCTGGCCACCGGCAACCCGGCCTTGCGCGCCTTTTCCCAGTAGCGGATCAGCCAGTCGATTATTTCCGCCTCTTCCCAATGGATGTAGGCATCCTTGAACAGCGAGGCGAGATCGTAGGTGATCGGGCCATACACCGCGTCCTGAAAGTCGAGGATACCGGGCGAGGTTAGAAAATTGCCTTTCTCGTTTGCCTCCTCTCCCGCAAGCGGGAGAGGATTGAGGTGAGGGTGCTCGATAAACATCAAGTTACGCGAATGATAGTCGCGGTGCACATACACACGCGGCTGCGCGAGATTGTTGGCAATGATGCGCGCGAAGACTTCCTTCAGTTTGGCGTGCTGTTTATCGGTAAGCGTGACATTGAGATGCCTCGCGATATACCACTCCGGAAACAGTTGCATCTCGCGCAGCAATAGCGCCTCGTCATAAGGAGGCAGTTCATTTTCGCGCGAGGCGAGCTGGATTTTGATCAACGCGTCGGTGGCCGCACTGTATAGCTCATGCGCAGCGGCCCCTCCGGATAAAGCCTGCAAATAAGTGGCATTGCCTAGGTCGGACAACAGCAGGAAGCCTTGTTCAAGGTCTTGCGCATACACATGCGGCACATGCACCCCGGCAGCCTCGAACAGTTTGCCGATATGCAGGAACGGGCGGCAATCCTCGTGCTGCGGCGGCGCATCCATCACAACCAGGCTGCGGTCGGCGAACGTGGCGCGGAAATAGCGGCGGAAGCTGGCATCGGCGGAGGCCGGTGCAAGATTGAAGGCCTCGTCGTGAAACTGGCTGTGCAGCCACGCGGTAAGTTGTTGCTGGCGTTGCATATCGGGCTTTTCAAATAGCGTTGATGGTAAACTTGCGAAAGTTTACCACCTTACTATCACCATGCGGTTCCGTCTCAAGCCCATCGCATTCACTCTGCTCTGCACATTTGCGCACCCTGCCAGCGCGAATGTGGAGTTGCTCGCGCTGCGCATGGATAAGACCTTCAGGGCAATGGCGGCACCGACGCAGGAAACGCCTGCCTTCATAGAGGCAGACCGCCTGACGGGCAAGAAGGAAAGCCAGATCGAGGCGACGGGCAACGCGATATTGCGCAAGCGCGGACAATCCATCCGCGCGGATCGCCTGCTGTATTTCCAGGAGACGCAGGATCTCGATGCGCAGGGCTCGGTGGTGCTGGAGCAGGACGGCAACACGATGAGCGGGCCGCACCTCCAGCTGAATCTGGATACCGACATCGGCACCATGGAGCAGCCGGTATTCTATCTCATCGAAAATGACGGGCGCGGTTCGGCGGACATGCTGCATATTCACGACAAGCAGCATTACACGCTGGATAACGCAGCCTATACCACCTGCCCGGCCGATAACCAGGACTGGCTGCTGAAAATGCACGGCCTGGAGATTGACCGCGACCGGCAGATCGGCACCGCTCACCACGCCTGGGTCGAATTCATGGGTTTGCCGATCCTGTATTCGCCGTGGATGGACTTTCCGCTCAACGATCAGCGCAAATCCGGTTTTCTGTCGCCGATATTCGGCAACACCACCAATAGCGGCAGGGAATTCACCCAGCCCTATTACTGGAACATCGCGCCGAACCGCGATGCGACCATCGCGCCGCGCGTGATGACCAGACGCGGGGTATTGCTCACCAATGAATTCCGCTATCTTGAACCACGCTATAGCGGCGAACTGCAAGTGGACTTGCTGCCCAGCGATGCGCTGGCAAACCGCAGCCGCACGCATATTGCTCTGATACACAGCCAGGCCATTGCAGGGGCATTGAATGGCTATGTCAATTTAAACAGCGTCTCGGATGATGCCTATTTTCGCGATTTAGGGAGCACGGTAAATACCACTTCGCAGGCCAATCTTCTGCAGGAAGCGGTGCTGGCCTACGGCGCCGGCTGGTGGAATGCGGCCGCACGCGTGCAGCGTTACCAGACTTTGCAAGATCCGGCTGCGCCGATTGGTGCGCCTTATAAACGCTTGCCGCAATTGACCGTCAATGCGCAGCGGAACCACTCCGGCGCCAATATGGCGTTCGCCGGCGAATTCGTGGATTTCGCCCACCCTGTTTTGGAGAATGCGCAGCGGCTGGTGCTGAATCCCAGCGTGAGCTACCCGCTGGTCAGCG
>JAUYGW010000255.1 GCA_030690245.1 Gallionella sp.
ATGAAGGGCGGCGAGAAGGCCTGACGACGGAGGAGCGCGCGGAGATCGTGCGCCTGCGCCGGGCCAACCGCGTGCTCGAGATGGAGAACGAGATCCTCAAGCGCGCTGCGGCCTTCTTTGCGCGAGAGAACGTCCTCCCAAAATGACCTTCCGGCTGGTCCAGGAGCTTGCCGCGAGCGGCGTCCTCGCCGCGGTGGCCTGCCGGGTGCTTCGTGTGTCGACGGCGGGCTACTACGAGTGGCGTGGGCGCGCACCGTCGCTGCGCGCGGTGGCTGATGCGGCGCTCACGGCGCAGATCAAGGAGATCCATGCCATCTCGCGCGGGACGTACGGCGTGCCGCGCGTGCACGCTGAGCTGCGGCTCGGGTGCGGCGTGCGTTGCGGCCGGAAGCGCGTCGCGAGGCTGATGCGGGTGTCCGGCCTATCTGGCATCTACGTCCGCCGTAAGAGGCGGGGCTGCCCGGCACCGCCCGTGCACGATGACCTCGTGCGCCGGCGCTTCGTGGCCGACGCGCCGAACCGCCTCTGGCTCACCGACATCACCGAGCACCCGACGCGCGAGGGCAAGGTCTACCTGGCAGCGGTGCTGGATGTCTACGCCCGCCGGATCGTCGGCTGGTCGATCGCCGACCACCTGCGCGCCGAGCTCGTCGTGGACGCGCTGGAGATGGCGCGCTGGCGGCGTCGGCCGGCTCCTGGTCAGACGGTGCTGCACTCCGACCGCGGCGCGCAGTACACGTCGTGGGCCTTCGGAAACCGGCTGCGCGATGCCGGGCTGCTCGGGTCGATGGGCCGCGTCGGATCGGCGTACGACAACGCGATGATGGAGTCCTTCTTCAGCACGCTGCAGCGCGAGCTGCTGGACCGCAAGGCCTGGAGAACGCGGAAGGAACTCGCGTCGGCGATCTTCGAGTGGATCGAGGCGTGGTACAACCCGCGCCGCCGTCACACCTCGATCGACGACCGCAGCCCCGTGGACTACGAACGGCTGTACACCGCGGCGGTCGATGCCGCATGATGCACCAAGAAGCAAGCAGTCCGGGAAACCGGGGTAGGCTCAGTCCG
>JAUYGW010000088.1 GCA_030690245.1 Gallionella sp.
CGGCACGGCCATGGCGCAACAACATTTGCGCAACATTCTCGCGACTCTGGACATCCCGACGCTTGGCCAACCCGAAGCATTTATCCAGGTAAAGGATGGGTTGTTCGACGAGGCCGGCAACATCGGTGCAGGCAGCAGGAAGTTCCTGCAAAACTGGATGGATCAGTATGTCGCATGGGTGAAAAAACACTCTGCCTGATCCGGTAAAGAGAACGGGAGGCGTCTGGTGGAAGAGGCACAGGCAAGTGCGAACCAAAGCCTTGCCCGCGCGCTGAGCCGGGGTTTAAACAATGGTGAATCAGGAATCTCAGCCCGTTGTATTGACCGTGGGACATTCGACGCGACCTCTTGCCGAGTTTGTTGCGTTGCTTGCGGCCCACTCGGTGACCCGGCTTATAGATGTGCGTTCCGTGCCGCGCTCCCGCCACAACCCGCAGTTCAACGGCGATACGTTGCCAGTCGCGCTTGAAGCTGCCGGCATCCGCTACGAGCACATCGCGGGCTTGGGGGGCTTTCGCCGCACAAGTTCGGAGTCCCCGAATCTGGGTTGGCGAAATGCTTCTTTCCGTGGATACGCCGACTATATGCAGAGTGCAGAATTCGCGCAGAACCTGGCGTCCCTTATGAAGCTGGCAAAACAGGAGCGAGTGGCGATTATGTGCGCCGAGGCCGTGCCGTGGCGCTGCCATCGCTCGTTAATTGCCGACGCTTTGCTAGTGCACGGCCTGCGCGTCGAAGAGATTATTAGCCAAACCCGATGCCAGAGACACGCGCTGACTTCTTTTGCCAAGGTGAACGGCACGGCAATCACGTATCCGCCTTCATCTGCAACAGAGCCTGACCCCAACGACAAAAAAGGAGCTAAACCATGAGCACGATCACGATGAAAGACGGTACACAGATCTATTACAAGGACTGGGGCACAGGGCAGCCTGTGGTATTCAGCCACGGCTGGCCCCTCAGTGCGGATAGCTGGGAGGCTCAGATGCTATTTCTGGCCTCCAACGGCTATCGCTGCATCGCCCATGACCGTCGCGGCCACGGGCGGTCGAGCCAGCCCTGGAATGGCAACGACATGGACACCTATGCCGACGACCTCGCGGAGCTCATCGAAACGCTCGACCTGAAAGACGCCGTGCTGGTCGGCTTCTCCGCAGGCGGCGGCGAAGTAGCCCGCTATATCGGCCGCCACGGCACGAAACGGGTAGCCAAGGCCGCGCTGATCGCCGCCGTTCCGCCGCTGATGCTGAAAACGGCGGCTAATCCCGGCGGGTTGCCGATTGAAAAGTTTGACGAAATCCGCCACGCTTGCCTCGCCGACCGCTCGCAGTTCTACCAGGATCTCGCCAGCGGCCCGTTTTTCGGCGCCAACCGGCCCGGCGCCAAGGTATCGCAGGGCATGATCGACACCTTCTGGCATCAAGGAGTAATGGCCGGTCACAAGAACACCTTCGACTGCATCAAGGCGTTCTCAGAAACGGATTTCACCGAAGACCTGAAGAAGTTT
>JAUYGW010000093.1 GCA_030690245.1 Gallionella sp.
TGAGCGAATACCCTGCTGCGCTCGCGTGATCTATGAGCACCTCGGACAGGCCATCAATGTGCGGCAGGCATTACGGTCTTGCGGCCTGTATGACCCGACCGGTCCAGGGGTCGACGAAGCCACACGGATTGCCATCGCCAATGACATCGCGCCAGGAGAATGGCACCTGCGAGGGCGCTTTCAATAGAAAAGAGACCCTACGCCACGCTGCCGAACTCAAAGGCAGCTCGCTGGAAATTCTGTACCCGTCGTGCGCGTTGCTAAACGGGCCTTGGCCAGCGCAGCTCGATGCTCAGGCCCTGGCCGGCCGGGCCGTCCTCGATGGCAACCGCGATCTGATGGCGATCGCAGATCTCCTTCACGATCGCCAGCCCCAGGCCGGTGCCGGGTTCGCTGGTGGCTGTGCTGCGGTAAAAACGCTCAAACACCTTGGTCCGCTCGTCCGGCGCAATACCCGGGCCGTTGTCAACCACACTTAGTTGGGGTTGCCCCTCATGTAAGGTCACTCGCACCGTCACCCGGCCGCCCGGCGGCGTGTAGCTGATAGCGTTGTGCACCAGATTGGCCACCAGTTCGCGCAGCAGCACCGGTTCGCCACGCACTGGCAACCGCTGATCGCCCTCGAAGCCCAGGTCAATCGCTTTCGCGCGCGCCAGGGCCAGCATCTCGAAGGTCTGCTCGCGCGCCAGCTCGGCCAGGTCGATCTGCTGGATGTCGAGCGTGCGCCCGGGCTCGCTGCGCGCCAGGCTCAGCAACTGGTTCATGACGCGCTGGGTCGATTGGCCGGTGCGGCGGATGCCCTCGACCACGTAGCGCATGGCGGCGTGGTCGCGCTGCTGCAGGGCGTGATCGACCTGGGCGCGCAGCAGGGTCAGCGGCGTCTTCAACTGGTGCGAGGCGTTGGCGATGAAACGCAGTTGCGCGTCGCTGAGCTGGCGTTGCCGTTCGGTGTGGGCGTTGATGGCATGGATCAGCGGCGCCACCTCGCGCGGCACCTGCTGGGTGTTGATCGGCGTCAGGTCGTGGGCGCCGCGCGCGCGCACCTCGTCGCGCAGCCGTTTGAGCGGCGCCAGGCCGCGCCGCACGCCAAACGCAATGAGCGCGGCGGCGGCGGCGATCAGCAGCAACTGCACCGCCGCCGCCTCCGAGCTGATGCGCCGCGTCAACTGGCGCCGGGCGTCCATGGTCTCGGCCACCTGCACGCTCAGGGTCCGCGGCGCGCTGTCGTCCACCACCGACCAGGCCAGCGCCACGACGCGGATGTGCTGCCCCTTGTACACCGCGTCATAGAACAGCGGCTCGGGCCCTGGCGGCGTGGCCGGGGGCGGCAGGTCGGCGTAGCCGGTGATGTGGCGCCCGTCCGCCAGCGTCGCCACGCGGTAGAAGATGCGGTCCTGCGCGTCGGTGCGCAGCATCTCCAGCGCCGCAAAAGGCAGGTCCACCACCACCTGGCCGTCCTGCACGCTCAGGCGCTCGCCGATCACCAGCGCGGCGCCGAGCAAGGTACGGTCATAGGCTTCGTGCGCCAGCGCCAGACTGCGCAAATAACCGACCGTGGCCGCCAGCAGCCACAACGCCAGCGTCGGGATCAGCAGCCAGCGCAGCAGCAGGTTACGCAGGCGCGTCATCGGCAGCCTCCAGTACGTAGCCGAGTCCGCGCAAGGTATGAATCTCGGCCCCGCTGCCATCGAGTCGGCGGCGCAGGCGGTGCACGTAAATCTCAAGCGCCTCGTTGCTGAGCACGGTATCGCCGCCGCCCAGGCGCTGGGTCAGCACCAGCTTGCTGACGGGCCGCCCGGCGTGCACCATCAAGGCCTCTAGCAGGTCGTGTTCGCGTGGCGGCAGGTCCAGCGCGTGGCTGCCGAGCACGAAGCGGCGCGACACCGTGTTGAACTCCAGCGCGGCCACGCACAGCACCGAATCCACGGCCCCGATGGCGCGCCGGTGCAGGGCGCGCAGGCGGGCTTCGAGTTCGGCCAGGTCGAACGGTTTGGCCAGGTAGTCGTCGGCGCCGGCATTCAGGCCCTGCACCCGGTCGTAGGTGTCGCCGCTGGCGGTCAGCACCAGCACCGGCACCCGGTCGTCACGCTGGCGCAGGCGCCGCAGGATGTCGATGCCGTGCAGGCGCGGCAGGGCCAGGTCGAGTACCACCGCGTCGAAGGCATGCTGGCGCAAGGCGGCATCGGCCAGCACGCCATCGGCGCAGGCGCTGACCTGGATGCCGAGCACGCCGAGCGAATGTGTCAGCGTTTGCACCAGTTGCAGATGGTCCTCGATCAACAAGATATGCATGGCAGGCGACAATAATGGCTGTCAATCGGCCTGGGGCCGACCGGATTCGGCGCCAGGATGAATACATGAAGTGCGCAGTGATAATAACGTTTTGGAGACAAACCCATGCCATTGCGCCGCAGAGTGATTGGAGCCGGCTTGCTGGGCCTGGCCACGGTCGGCACCCTGGCCGCGCCCGCGCCTGACGGGCGCCTGGTGCGCGTGTTGGCGGCCACCGACCGACATGCCGTGCAGCCGCTGATCGACGACTTCGAGCGCCGCCATGCCGACCTGCGGGTGGACTACATCGAGCTCGGCAGCCTGGCGCTCCACGAGCGTTTTCTGCTGCAGCAAGACGATGCGCCGGCACGCGCCGACGTGTTGTGGAGCTCGGCCATGGACCTGCAGATCAAGCTCGTCAACGACGGCCACGCGCTGCGCCATGAAAGCCCGCATGCCGCCCAGTTGCCGAAATGGGCGATCTGGAAACACGAGGCCTACGGCACCACGTTCGAGCCGGTCGGCATCGTCGTCAATCGCCAGTTGCTGGCCGCCGCCGAGGTGCCGCGCACGCACGCCGCGTTGACCGCGCTGCTGCTGGCCGATGTGCCGCGCTGGCGTGGCCGCGTCGCCACCTACGACATCGAACGCGCTGGCCTGGGCTTTCTGATCGCGGCCCAAGACGCGATGGCCACGCCGCGCTACTGGGCACTGGTGCAGGCCCTGGGCCGCTGTCAGGCCAGCCTGCACACCGATACCCAAGGCATGCTCGACAGCGTGGCCGCCGGGCACACGCTGCTGGCCTGCAACGTGCTGGGCAGTTATGCCGAAGTCTTCGCGCGCGCTCGCCCGGAGCTCGAGGTGGTCTACCTTCAGGACTACACACTGGTGGTGTCGCGCGTGGCCTTCATCGCGCGCACGGCGCCCAATCTGCGGGGCGCGCGCCTGTGGCTGGACCACCTGTTGTCGGCGCCGGGCCAGCGCCTGCTGGCCGAGGCCGGGGGCCTGCGGGGGGTCCGCACCGACGCTGGCGCCGCGGCCACACTGGCACCGCGGCTGGGCCGCGCGTTCCGGCCGATCGCGCTCGGGCCCGGGCTGATGGCGCACCTTGACCAGAGTCGGCGCCAGGCTTTCCTGAAACGCTGGAACCAGGCGCTGCGCCCCGGCTAGCGCGTTCGTGGGCGCGCCTGGCCGGGCGCGCACCTCAGTCCACCAGCGTGACCGGGACCTGGGCTTGGGCCGACACATCGCTGGCCACCGAGCCCAGCACCCGATCCACCAGCTCCGACGCGCCGCGCCGTCCCATCACGATGCGGTCAGCGCCGTAGTCGCGCGCACACGCCAGAATGCGCTGCGCCACGTGGCCAACCTCCTGCCGCAGCGCATACGGCACGCCCGCCGCGTCCAGCGCCGCGCGCGTCGGCGCCAGCGCCTTGGCCGACTCCTCCGCGTAATAGGCATTGAGCTCGTCCGGGTTTACCAGCATGCGCGCGTGTCCGGAGTAGTCGGCCGGCATTTGCACGTTGAGCAACTGGACTTCGATGTGCGGGTCGCGCGAGCGCTCGCCGCGCAGGTAGTCGGCGATGGCCTGCGCCGGCGATGCGGCCTCGACCGGCACCAGCAGCCGCAGTATGCCCGGGTGCACCACCGGCGCCATGGGTATGGCCGGTGCCGCCGCGCCAGCCCGCCTGCTGCGGCCGCGCCGCGCCAGCAGCAGGCCGAGTGTGACCACGAAGAGCGCGCCCGCCGCCGCCGCGGCGTGACCGGCCCAGGACGGCTGCGCCGCGTACCAGTTTTTCCAGGCCTGGTCCTCCACCAGCATGGCGCCGGCAATCCAGCCGAGCAGCGCCCCGCCCAGCACGATCACCAGCGGGAAGCGGTCGATCAGCATCAGTACCAGCTTGCTGCCCCAGACGATGATGGGCACACTCACCAGGATGCCGAAGACCACCAGGCCGAGGTGGCCGTCGGCCGCCGCTGCCACCGCGATCACGTTGTCCAGGCTCATCACCGCGTCGGCGATGATCACGGTACGCACCGCGCTCCACAGCGTGGTGCCGGCCTCGACCTTGCCGTGCGCCTCTTCCTCGTCCGACAGCAGCAGCTTGACGCCGATCCACAGCAGCAGCAGCGCGCCGACCGCCTTCAGGTAGGGCAGCGACAGCAGTTGCAGCGCGAAGAAGATCAGCACGATGCGCGCCGCTACCGCGCCGGCCACGCCCCACAGAATGCCCTTGCGGCGCAGCGCCGGTGGCAGGCGCCGGCAGGCCAGCGCGATGACCACCGCGTTGTCGCCACCGAGCAGAATGTCAATCAGGATGATCTGGCCGACCGACAGCCAGAACGCGGGGTTGGTGAGGTCTATTTCCATGGTGCGTCCGTTGGCAAGAGGGTGGGTTCGGGCAGCCGGCGGCGCTTGAGCAGGCGCGGCACGATCAGCACCGCCGCGGTGATCGCCAGCACCGAAGCCGAGATCGGCTGCGTGAGGAACACCGTGGCGTCGCCCTGGCTGATGGCCAGCGCGCGGCGCATCTGGGTCTCGGCCAGCGGCCCCAGGATCAGGCCGACGATGGTGGGCGCCACCGGAATGTCGTAGCGCCGCATCGCGAAACCGACCAGGCCGATGCCGTACAGCAGCGCCAGGTCGAACCACGAGTTGCGCAGGCCGTAGGCGCCCAGCGTGGCGAACACCAGGATGCCGGCGTACAGCAGCGGGCGCGGGATCGACAGCAGCTTGACCCACAGGCCGACCATCGGCAGGTTGAGGATCAGCAACAGCACGTTGCCGACATAGAGGCTGGCGATCAGGCCCCACACCAGTTGCGGCTCGCTGGCGAACAGCAGCGGGCCGGGCTGCAGGCCGTACTGCTGGAACGCCGACAGCATGATCGCCGCCGTCGCGCCGGTGGGCAGGCCCAGGGTCAGCAGCGGCACCAGCATGCCGGCGGCCGCCGCGTTGTTGGCCGCTTCCGGTCCGGCCACGCCTTCGATCGCGCCCTTGCCAAATTCCTCCGGATGTTTCGTGAGCTTCTTCTCCGCGGCGTAGGACAGGAAGGTCGGGATCTCCGAGCCGCCGGCCGGCATGGCGCCAAACGGAAAACCGATGGCGGTGCCGCGCAGCCACGGCTTCCAGGAGCGCGCCCAGTCCGACTTGCTCATCCACACCGAGCCCTTGACCGATTCGATCTTGTCGGCGATGCGGTTCAGGTAGGTCGCGACATACAGCGTCTCGCCGACCGCGAACAGGCCGACTGCGACGATCACGATGTCGATGCCGTCGAGCAGCTCGGGGATGCCCAGCGTCAGGCGCGGCTGGCCGCTCTGGCTGTCCAGGCCGATCAGGCCCAGCGTCAAGCCGAAGAACAGGCTGGCCAGGCCGCGCGCTGGCGAGTTGCCCAGCACCGCCGAGACCGTGACGAAGGCCAGCACCATCACCGCGAAGTACTCGGCCGGGCCGAACTTCAGCGCCACCTCCACCATCGCCGGCGCCGCGATGGTCAGCATTATTGTGGCCAGCGTGCCGGCCACGAACGAGCCAATTGCCGCCGTGGCCAGCGCCGGGCCGGCGCGGCCGCGCTTGGCCATCAGGTTGCCCTCCATCGCGGTGATGATGGTGGCCGACTCGCCCGGTGTGTTGAGCAGGATCGAGGTGGTCGAGCCGCCGTACATGGCGCCGTAGTAAATGCCGGCGAACAGGATCAGCGCGCCGGTCGGCTCAAAATTGGCGGTGGCCGGCAGCAGCAGCGCGATGGTCAGCGCCGGCCCGACGCCGGGCAACACGCCGATGGCCGTGCCCAGCGTTACGCCGAGCGCACCGAGCAGCAGGTTCTGGACACTGAGCGCGACGGCAAAGCCGCTCATCAGGGCGGTGAAGGTGTCCATGGTTCAGGCTCCCCAAGTCAGCCAGCCGGCCGGCAGGTTCAAGCCCAGCCCGCGCGTGAAGATGAAAAACACCGGCACCGAGATCAGCAGGGCGATCACCAGGTCGCGCCCCGGGCGGGTGCTGCCGAAGCCGCGCGCGATCAAGGCATACAGGAGCGCCGAGGCAATGATGAAGCCGGCCCAGCCGACCAGCAGCATGTGCAGCAGCACCGCCAGGCTGATCAGGCCGAAGGCGCGCCAGTCGGCGTCCTGGTGCGTGGTCTCGTCGTCCGGCATGGCGCGCCAGCCGCCGTTGAGCGCCTCCCAGCCCAGCACCAGGCCGATCAGCGACAGGCCGCTGCCTATCAGGCCGGGGAACAGGCCCGGACCGATGCCCGAGTAGCTGGCCGCCGCCTTGACCAGGCTGCCCTGCCAGACGACGAAGGCGCCCAGCAATACCATGCCCAGCGACAGCAGCGCCTCGCCGCCCAGGGACGGGCGGCCCGATGATGACGGGTTCATGGCAGCAGCCTTATTTCTTGGCCAGGCCAAGCGTGTTCACGATCTCGGCAATGCGTGGCTGCTCGGCATCGAGAAATTTCTTGAACGCGTCACCCGACAGGTAGAGGTCGGTCCACTCGTTCTTGTCCAGCGTCTCTTTCCAGGACGGTGTCTTCACGGCCTTGTCGATGGCTGCCACCAGCTCGGCCTTTTGCGCCTCGCTGATGCCGGGCGCACCGAACAAGGCGCGCCAGTTGGCCATCACCACGTCAATGCCCTGCTCCTTGAGCGTCGGCACGTCCTTTACATCGGGCAGGCGCTGCTCCGACGAGATGGCGATCGCGCGCAACTTGCCGGCCTTGATCTGGGGCGCGAACTCGCCCCAGCCGCTGACACCGACCGTGACATGACCGCCCAGAATGGCTGCTTGCGCCTCGCCGCCGCCGGCATGCGCGATGTAGTTGATCTTGGTCGGATCGACACCCACGCTCTTGGCAATCATGGCCGCCAGCAGATGGTCTGGCGCGCCAGCCGAGCCGCCGCCCCAGGACACCGAACCCGGGTTGGCCTTGAGCAGCGCGGTCAGGTCCGACAGCTTCTGGATTTTGGATGCCGCCGACACCACCAGCACCTCGTACTCGCCGGTCAGGCGCGCCAGCGGCGTGACTTGCGTCAGGTTGACCGGCGAACCGTTGACCAGGATGGCGCCGATCATCACCATGCCGGTGACCATCATGGTCTGCGGGTCGCCCTTGGACGAGGTGACGAACTGTGCCAGGCCGATGGTGCCACCGGCGCCGGGCTTGTTGTCCACCGTCACGCGCTTGACGATGTCGCCGCTTTGCAGGGCGCGTTGCATTGAGCGCGCGGTCTGGTCCCAGCCGCCGCCGGGCGCAGCCGGCGCCAGGATCTTGACGGCCTCCAGCGCCATGGCGCAGGGGGTGGTGAACAGCAGCGCGCTGCTGGCGAGGGCGGCGGCGAGCCGCCGGGTTGCTTGCGTGATCTTCATCGGTATGTCTCCATCAAATTGGTTTTCGGGGCGAATGAATTTTGCGGACCGGCCGCGAACCCAAGCTTTCGGCGAACTTTCAAATGACGCGTCTTGAGCCCGGTACTTACCCGCATAGGGAAATCGATAGGGGGCAATGAAAGAGTTTCGAAAGCTGACGTGCGCGGCTGCCTCCTAGCATCGTCAGCAGCTTCGAATCACTCCGCACCAAGGACCCCCTATGAACATCACCGGCATGCTGCACGGCGCCCGCCTCCTCAAACTGGCGGGCTTCCCGACCCCGGAAATGCTCGGCCCCGACGCCAGCGAATCTGACATCAAGGCCCTGATCACCAAGCATGGTCAGGTTTTCATCAAACCGGTGTTCAAGGGCGGCGTCGGCAAGAAGGGCAAGGCCGGTCTGGTCGGGCGCGCCACCGACCTGCGCACCGCACTGGCCGAGAAGGAGCGCCTCTATTTCTGCGAGCACCACCACGGCAACCAGGTCGCCAAGTCCAACGGCGTGACCTTCGAGGCCGGCGTGCCGGCCGAGCACGAGGTCTATTTCTCGCTCACCGACAACACGCGCTTTCGGGCGCCGACCATGACGCTGACGCACCACGGCGGCGTCGACATCGAGGAGCTCGACAAGACCCAGATCGTGAGCGTGCCCTTCAACCCGCTGACCGGCCTGAAGGCCTTCATCGTGGCCAATGCGCTGTCGGAGTTGAAGGCGCCCAGGCAGATCATCTCGCCGCTGGTGCAGTTCCTGCCGAATCTGTGGGACCTGTTCCACGACTACGGCATGACCACGCTGGAGCTCAACCCGATCCGCCTGCGCCCCGATGCCAAGGGGCGACTGACGCCGGTGGCCTGCGACTTCAAGTGCGGCTTTGACCGCGACGACCCGCGCTGGCAGCGCCTGAGCCTGCCGGCCGATCTGTTCGCCGCCGACTACTCCGACTTCGAGCAGGAGATCAACCAGCTGCGCACCTACCAGGGCCAGAGCGACGTCTACGTGATCAACCCCAAGGGCACGATCCTGGCGCCGACCTTCGGCGGCGGTGCCAATTCGCTGGTGACGCAGATGCTGGGCGACGACGCCAGCATCTCGTCGGACTTCGGCGGCAACCCGCCCTACGAGAAGATGAAGGCGGTGGCGCGCATCTGCTTCAAGCACTGGCTCAAGCAGAGCAACGTGCTCTTCATCATCGGGGGGAAAAGCAACAACACCGACATCTTCGAGACCTTCCGCGCCATGGCCGACGCGCTGCGTGAGCACTTCGGCAAGTACGGCGCGCAGCCGCTCTACCTGGTGGTGGGGCGTGGCGGACCGAACCTGGTGCGCGGCATGGCGGTCATGCGCGACACCTGCGAGGCGCTCGGCATTCCCTACCGCATCTTTGGCTTCGACTCGGCCATGAGTGAGGTGGTGGACTACGCGCGGCGCGTCGACGCCTGGATGAAAACCGGCGGGCGCGCCGAGGTGGCGCGTGGCATGAAGCTGGCAGCTTGAGGAAAACATCATGATCAGAAAAAGTGTGGGCGACTTCAAATACTTCACGGGCATCGAGTCGCTGGCCCAGATCGCGACCCGCGAGGACCGGGTCTGCGTGCTCAATATCCTGGGCGGCGAGTCCAGCGAGGTCACCCCCGTGGGCCATGCCTGGAGCGGCGCCAACGTGGTGTTCGGCACCTCGCCCGGGCGGCGCGGTCAGGTGCTGGAGACGCCGGCCGGCAACATCCCGGTCTACAACAATGTGCGCGAGGGCCTGGAGGATGGCCACCGCTTCAACTGCGGCGTGGTCTACCTGCCGCCCAGCGCGGCCGATGACGGCGTGGTCGAGCTGATCCGGGTCAACCCCGAGCTCACCAAGATATTCATCCCGACCGAGAAGATGAGCGTGCACGACGCGCGCGAGATCCGCGCCATGGCGCAGCAGCGCGGCATCGACATCTTTGGCGGCAACAGCCTGGGCGTGGCCGATTCGTGGACCCAGGTGCGCATCGGCGGCGCGCTCGGCGGCGACAGCCCGGGCGACACGCTCAAGAAAGGCTCGGTCGCCATCCTCTCCAACTCGGGTGGCTTCACCACCACCATCGCGCAGTACCTGCGCATGGGCGGCTGGGGCACGACCACGCTGGTGTCGTCCGGCAAGGACGTCTACATCCACTACGCCGCGCCCGAGTTTGCCTACGCGCTGGGCAACGACGCGCGCAGCCAGGCGGCGGTGCTGTACTGCGAGCCCGGCGGCTACTACGAGCTCGATGCCGAGTTCACCAAGCCGGTGGTGGCCTGCGTGGTGGGTCGCTGGAAAAGTAAGCTCACGCGCGCCGTCGGCCATGCCGGCGCGATGTCCGGTGGCGGCGACGACGCGGTGTCCAAGGAGCGTTGGTTCATGGACAAGTTTGGCGTCAACGCGCTGTTCACGCCCGATAACCCGGTGTGTTCGGCCAAGGGCGCGGTGGTGGTCAACATCGCCGACATTCCGGCCGCGCTGACGGCGGTGATGGCCACCAATGGCGTGGCCCCCGACTTCGCGCCCGAAGGCACGATGGAACTCAAAGCCTGGTTCGGCTCCAACATGGGCGTCTGGCTGCCGGCCGAGCTGGACCTGCCGGTGGTGCGCGCGGCCGTGCCCTACGACGCCCAGGTCGAGGCGATTGACCGGCACGTGGGCACCGTGTTCGCGCGCGAAAGCATGAAGGACGCATCCGGCGTGTCGCAAATGGACGCCAAGACCCAGGTGACGCGGCTCAACGGCGTCTCGGTGCTGGACGCCGCGCAGTATTCGCTGGAGGCCAACGTCAGCCTGGCGCTGCTCAAGGAGGCCGGCGGCGAGAACGACTGCCAACTGGTCAGCGTGGCGGTCGGCGCCTGGTTGAATCTGCATGGCGAGGCCACGCTGGCGGCGGCGCAGGCCGCCCGCGATGCCGGCAACGCCCCCAACGCGGTGCTGGCGGCGGCGCTGGCCATTGTCGGGCCGCGGCGCACCGAGCGCGCCCGCGCCATCGCGCAGGCGTTGATCGAGCGCTTCGCGGCGGCCGGTTTGAAGGATGCGCTGGACCAGAGCTTCCCTCTGGCCGGCCTGCTGGACGCCGGTGATGCGGCGCTGATGCTGGGCGCGCAGCCTGACCCGCGCGCCCAGGCCATGCTCGACGGTCTGCGAACGCGCGGCACCCGCTCGGTGTTCGTGCGTTATCTGGAGCAGTTGGGCGGCCACCCCAGCTTTGATGCCGTGCTGGCTGCCATTACCACCACACTCGGCTGGGGCCCCCTGATGCGCAAGCGGGTGTCGCGTCTCACGGTAGAGTGCCTGCCGGCCTGGATGCAGTTGTTCGGCACTGCCATCGGCGCCTCGGTGGATGCCTCGCGCCACGAAGCGACGCGCTTTTGCGGCGTCGACGAGGTCGATCTGCTGGGCCGGTGTTCGCTTACCGAGGTGGCCTATGTCGCGCTGCTGCAGGGCCAGCCGGGTGCGAGTGACCTGTTTGCCTTCCAGACACTGGTCGGCCTGCTGCTGACCAACGGTCCGGGCACGATCTCGGCGCAGGGCGCCAAGGGCGCGGTCTCGTCCGACGGACCCGAGCAACCGGAACGTGTGCAGCTCAACAAGGGCTTGATCGGCTTTCTCACGCACTGCGGCTATGCGCACGGCGGCAACGGCTTTGAAGGCGTGGCTTTTCTGCTGGCGCAGTTCAAGGACAGCGGCCTGGCCGACCCGGGCAGCCCGGCGCCTGACGTGGACATTGACGTCCTGGTGACGCGTTATGTCGAAGCCTATGCGCGCTACAAGAGCGACAAGAAGACCAGCGGCAACCTCGACATCATGAAGATCCCCTGCGTCAACCACCCGGTATTCAAGGACAAGCCGGTCAACCTCGATCCGCGCGAGGTCTTCGTTGGGGAGTTGATGAAAAAGCGCGGTGAGCACAACGTGTTCCTTACCTTCTACAAGGCCCTGGTGCAAAAGCTCTATGACGCGGGTGTGTCGCGCAATGTGTATTGCGTCAACGTCGACGCGGTGATCGCGGCGCTGCTGCTCAAGACCGTGTGGCCGGCCTATCGCGCCGGCACCATCAAGGCCGACGCGCTGGAGACGGCGGCGTTCACGGTCTTTCTGTACGCCCGCATGCTGGGCTGCGCTGCCGAGATCGACGACCACCTCAACCGCGGCCGCAACATGGACACGCGCGCCCCCGCCTCGGCCTGCCGCTTCATCGCCTGAGGGGCAGCCGTTCTGCCCGGATCACGCACAACAACGAGAGAGACACGATGAGCAACGACACCCTGAAGCAAGCCGCCCTGGACTACCACCGCTACCCGACGCCGGGCAAGATTTCGGTCAACCCCACCAAGGCGATGGCAACCCAGCGCGACCTCGGGCTGGCCTACTCGCCCGGCGTGGCCGAGGCCTGCCTGGCGATCGTGGACGATCCCGCAGAGGCCGGCAACCTGACCGCGCGCAACAACCTGGTGGCGGTCATCACCAACGGCACGGCGGTGCTGGGCCTGGGCAATATCGGCCCACTGGCGGGCAAGCCGGTGATGGAGGGCAAGGGCTGCCTGTTCAAGAAATTCGCCGGCATTGACGTCTTTGACATCGAGCTTGACGAGCTCGACCCCGACAAGCTGATCGACACCATCGCGCGCATGGAGCCGACCTTTGGCGGCATCAACCTGGAAGACATCAAGTCGCCCGAGTGTTTCTACATTGAGCGCAAGCTGCGCGAGCGCATGAAGATCCCGGTGTTTCACGACGACCAGCACGGCACCGCCATCGTTGCCGCCGCCGCCATCCTGAACGCGCTCAAGCATGTGGGCAAGGACATCACTGAGGTCAAGCTGGTGGCCTCCGGCGCCGGTGCCGCCGCGCTGGCTTGTCTGGACCTGATCGTGAGCCTGGGCCTGCCGTTGCGCAACGTGTTCGTCTCGGACTCGGTGGGCGTGGTCTATGTCGGGCGCACGGAGCAGATGGACCCGAACAAGGCGCGTTACGCGCAGGACACCTCGGCGCGCAAGCTGGCCGACATCATCGAGGATGCCGACATCTTCCTGGGCCTCTCAGCCGGGGGTGTGCTCAAGCCCGAGATGGTCAAGACCATGGCGCGCGACCCCATCATTCTGGCGATGGCGAATCCGACGCCCGAGATCACGCCCGAGAACGCACTGGCCGCACGCCCCGACGCGATCCTGGGCACCGGGCGCTCGGACTACCCGAATCAGGTCAACAACGTGCTGTGTTTTCCGTTCATCTTCCGCGGCGCCCTGGATGTCGGCGCCAGCACCATCAATGAGGAGATGAAGCTGGCGGCGGTGCGCGCCATCGCGGCGCTGGCGCATGCCGAGATTCCCGAGGTGGTGGCCCAGGCCTATGGCGCGGTGGGCTTGCGCTTTGGCGCGCAGTACCTGATTCCCAAGCCATTCGATCCACGCCTGATCGAGGTGGTGGCGCCGGCGGTGGCGCAGGCGGCGATGGACTCCGGTGTGGCGATACGGCCGATTGCCGACATGGTGGCCTACCGCGCCAGCCTGGCGCGCTTCGTCTACCACTCCGGTTCGGTCATGCAGCCGGTGTTCGACGCGGCGCAGAAGGTGTCCAAACGCGTGGTCTACGCCGAGGGCGAGGACGAACGCGTGTTGCGCGCGGTGCAGATCGTGATCGACGAGCGCCTGGCGCGGCCTATCTTGGTCGGCCGCGCGGCCGTGGTGGCGCAGCGCATCCAGGACTTCGGGCTGCGCCTGCAGAGCGGGCGCGATTTCGAACTGGTCGATCCCGAGACCGACGCGCGCGTGCCGCGGGCCGCACAGGCCTACTACCAGCTCGCCTGCCGCAAGGGCATCACGCCGCTGGCGGCCGAGGCCGCCTTGCGCCGCAACCCGACGGTGCTGGCCGCGATGCTGGTGCAGCGCGGCGACGCCGACGCCTTGCTGTGCGGCGTGACCGGCGGCTACCGCGCGCACCTGGAGGTGGTGGCCGACGTGATCGGCCTGCGCGAGGGCGTCGAGACCCTGGCGGCGATGAACCTGCTGATGCTGCCCGAGCGCACGCTGTTCATCTGCGACACCTACGTCAACCCCGACCCGAGTCCCGAGCAGCTCGCCGAGATCGCCGTGCTGGCGGCCGACGAGATGCGCCGCTTCGGCATCAGGCCGCATGTCGCCCTGCTGTCGCATTCGAGCTTCGGCAGTGAGGACACGGCCAGTGCGCGCAAGATGCGCCGCGCGCTCGAATTGATCCGCTCGCTCCAGCCCGCGTTCGAGGTCGAGGGCGAAATGCACGGTGACGCCGCCTTGTCGCGCGAGCTGCTGGACCAGCTTTTCCCGGGCGCGGCGCTCACGCGCGAGGCCAATCTGCTGGTGATGCCGACGCTGGACGCCGCCAACATCACCTTCAACGTGCTCAAGGCGACCTCGGGCCACGGCATCACGGTCGGCCCGATCCTGCTCGGGCTGGCGCGCCCGGCGCACATCCTGACACCGACCGCGACGGTCCGGCGCCTGGTCAACATGACGGCGCTGGCCTCGGTCGATGCCGCCAGCGAATGGTCGAGCCGCACCGCCACTGCGGTTCTGTCGCGGATCCGCGCCGGCGACGGCGAGCCGCCGACGCGCAGACCTCGGTAGGAACCCGTATCGGGGCGGACGGCAAACCGGACGACGGCCGCGCCAGCATTCCGGCCTGCTGCTGCGGGCCAGTGCCCGGCTTAAAAAACTCTTTCTAAATCAAGGACTTGACATACGTCAACGATCACCGGGCGGGCTGACACGCTGATTGCAATGCTTGCTCAAGCGCATGTTGCCCCGACCCCGCGACATCAGATCACAACAGGAGACAAGATGAATGTGAATGACGACCTCGATCCGGTCGAGACCGACGAGTGGACCGACGCCCGGCGCGCGGTCCAGCAATATCGCGACGCGGGCAACACCAACTTCGCTGTCCGTGGTCTGGTCCATCAGGCCAACGGCGCGCCACATGCCAATGTCTAGCCCACGCCTACCGCCCGAGCAAGGTCTAGGTTTTCGGCTTGGGACGGGCTGGCGTACGTTTGAGCGCCGGCGCGGCAATTTCTCGCAGGCTGTTCTGAATGAAGCTCAGGTGCAGATTCGCGGCAGCGCGCGCGGCGTCGTGGTCGCGTGCCACGATGGCCTTGACGATTTCGGCGTGCTGCTCGTCGAGCAGCGCCACGTTGCCGGGCTGGCGGTACATCACTTCACGCGAGCGCATCATGTTGCTGCGCATCAGGTTGAAGATGCCGCGCATCACGTGGACCAAGGCGACGTTATGCGAGGCCTCGGCGATCGCCATGTGGAAGTCGGCGTCGAGGTCGGCATCTTCAAACGGGTCACGCACGTTGCGACGCTTGCTCATCGTTGTCGACATCTTGTGCAGCCGTTTGGCATCGTCATCGGTCGCGCGGATGGCTGCGAAATAGGCGGCGACGCATTCAAGACCATGGCGCAACTCGAACACGTCGTCGACCGTCGACGGATGGCGCTGCAACAGGTGCACCAGCGGGTCGGTGATCGTCGGCCCGGTAATGTCGGTGACGCCAAAGCCTCCGCCGCGCCGCGCCTGCACCAGGCCGCGGCCTTCCAATACCAGAAGTGCCTCGCGCAGCGACGGCCGAGACACACCCAGTTGCTTGGCGAGGTCACGCTCCGAAGGCAGGGAATCGCCGGGCTTGAGCTCGCCGTTAACGATCAAGCGCTCGATTTGCTCGGTAATGCTGTCCGACAGGCGCGGGCGGCGAGGCGGCATGACAGCGCTGAATGGACTGTTGGTTTTCATTGCATGTGCATGATACAGGACGGTCGGGTCCACCGGGGCGAGCCGCGTCGACAACGCACCCCGGGCAAACCCGCATGGAAATCGATAGGTTACCAGTGTAATCTCTGTTCAACATGGTCAGACCAGTTTTACCACAAAGACCACAAAGACCACAAAGACCAGAACCGACATGCAAACGAGGAGACAAGATGAATGTGAATGACGACCTCGATCCGGTCGAGACCGACGAGTGGAGCGACGCGCTGCGCGCGGTCCAGCAACACCGCGGCAGCGGACGCAGCAACTACCTCGTCAACCACCTGGTGGACCAGGCGCGGCGCGAGGGCATCTACGTGCCCAACTCGCTGACCACCGCCTACAAGAACACCATCGCGCCCGAGGACCAGGAGAAATCCCCCGGCGACCGCGCCATTGAGCACCGGCTGCGCTCCATCATCCGCTGGAACGCAATGGCCATCATCCTGCGCGCCAACAAGGACAGCTCCGAACTCGGCGGCCACATCGCCAGCTTCCAGTCGGCCGCCACGCTCTACGACATCGGCTTCGGCCACTTCTGGCACGCGCCCACCGAGACCCATGGCGGCGACCTGATCTATATCCAGGGCCACTGCTCGCCTGGCATTTACGCCCGCGCCTTCGTCGAGGGGCGCCTGACCGAGGCGCAACTGCTGGGCTACCGCCAGGAAACCGAAGGCCGGGGCCTCCCGTCCTACCCGCACCCCTGGCTGATGCCCGAATTCTGGCAGTTCCCCACCGTCTCGATGGGCCTGGGGCCGCTGATGGCGATCTACCAGGCGCGCTTCCTGAAGTACCTGCAAGGCCGCAGCCTGGCCGAGACCGCGCCGCGCAAGGTCTGGGCCTTCATGGGCGACGGCGAGATGGACGAGCCCGAATCGCTGGGCGCGATCTCGCTGGCCGGGCGCGAGCGCCTGGACAACCTGATCTTCGTCATCAACTGCAACCTGCAGCGCCTGGACGGCCCGGTGCGCGGCAACGGCAAGATCATCCAGGAACTCGAATCGGTGTTCCGCGGCGCCGGCTGGAACGTCATCAAGGTGGTCTGGGGCGGCGGCTGGGACAAGCTGCTGGCCAAGGACAAGAGCGGCCTCTTGCTGCAGCGCATGGAAGAGTGCGTGGACGGCGAGTACCAGGATTTCAAGAGCAAGAGCGGCGCCTATGTGCGCGAGCACTTCTTCGGTAAGTACGAGGAACTGAAGGCCCTGGTCGCCGACATGAGCGACGACGAGATCTGGGGCCTGACGCGCGGCGGCCACGACCCCGAGAAGGTCTTCGCCGCCTACGCCTCGGCCGTCAAGCACACCGGCCAGCCGACGCTGATCCTGCCCAAGACCGTGAAGGGCTATGGCATGGGCGAATCGGGCGAAGGCCAGATGATCGCGCACCAGGCCAAGAAGATGACGCAGGACGCGCTGCGCGGCTTTCGGGACCGCTTCCAGATCCCCGTCAGCGACGCCGACCTGGTCAGCGTGCCCTTCGTCACCCTGCCCGCCGACAGCCCGGAGATGAAGTACCTGCACGCGCACCGCCAGGCCCTGGGCGGCTACCTGCCGCAGCGCCGGCGTCAATCGACGTCGCTGCCGATCCCGCCGCTGGCCAGCTTCCAGCGCCTGCTCGACAGCTCGGGCGAGCGCGAGATTTCCACCACCATGGCCTTCGTGCAAATGCTGGGCACGCTGGTGCGCGACAAGGCGATTGGCAAACACATCGTGCCCATCGTGCCCGATGAATCGCGCACCTTCGGCATGGAAGGCATGTTCCGCCAGCTCGGCATTTACTCCTCGGTCGGCCAGCTCTACAAGCCGCAGGATGCCGATCAGTTGATGTACTACCGCGAGTCCAAGGACGGCCAGGTGCTGCAGGAAGGCATCAACGAAGGCGGCGCGATGTCGAGCTGGATCGTCGCGGCCACCTCGTACAGCACGAACAACGTGCCGATGATTCCGTTCTACATCTATTACTCGATGTTCGGCCTGCAGCGCGTCGGTGACCTGGCCTGGCTTGCCGGCGACATCCGGGCCCGCGGCTTCCTGCTGGGCGGCACCGCCGGGCGCACCACGCTCAACGGCGAAGGCCTGCAGCACGAGGACGGCCACAGCCACATCATCGCCGCCACAATCCCCAACTGCATCTCCTACGACCCGAGCTTTGCCTACGAGGTGGTGAGCATCGTGCGCGAAGGCATGCGCCGCATGTACGAAGAGCAGGAGGATGTCTTCTACTACATCACCCTGATGAACGAGAACTACCCGCACCCGGGCTTGGCGGAGGCCGGCGCCGGGGCCGAGCAAGGCATTCTCAAGGGCCTGTACAAGCTCAAGGACGGCGGCAAGACCAGCAAGAAGGGCCTGCGCGTGCAACTGATGGGCAGCGGCACCATCCTGCGCGAGGTGATCGCCGCCGCTGAACTGCTGAAAGCCGACTTCAACGTCAGCGCCGACATCTGGAGCGCCACCAGCTTCAACGAACTCAAGCGCGATGGTATGGCGGCGCAGCGCTGGAACCTGTTGCACCCGACCGAGCCGCCGCGCCAGAGCTGGATCGAGACCTGCCTGGCCGGCCACGAGGGCCCGGTGATCGCCTCCACCGACTACATGCGCAACTACGCCGACCAGGTGCGCGAGTACGTGCAAACGGGTGAGCGCCGCTACGTGGTGCTGGGCACCGACGGCTTCGGCCGCAGCGACTACCGCGCCAAGCTGCGCCGCTTCTTCGAGATTGACCGCTATTACGTGGCGGTCGCCGCCCTGAAGGCGCTGGCCGATGACGGCCTCATCAAAGCCGCCGTCGTCGCCGATGCGATTGCCAAATATGGCCTGGACACCGAGCGCGCCGCGCCGTGGACCGTCTGAACGAGCAAGGACCAACACCATGAGTCAAACCATCGATATCCCCGTACCCGACATCGGCGACTTCACGGACGTGCCGGTGATCGAGATCTTCGTCAAGGTCGGCGACACCGTGAAGGCCGAGGACCCGCTGATCTCGCTCGAATCCGACAAGGCCACGATGGACGTGCCCTCGCCGCAAGCGGGCGTGGTCACGGCCATCCGCGTCAAGGTCGGCGACAAGCTCAGCCAGGGCAGCATCGTGCTGACGCTGGCCAGCGGTGACGCCGCCACAGCATCCGCCACGGCACCCGCTGCACCGACGGCCCAGCCCGGCGCGGCAGCGGCCACGGCGGCGACCTCCCCGGCCGCATCCGTAGCGGAACCTGCGCCAGCCGCACCAACGTCAGCCAGCGCCGCCATCGACGAAGCCGCTTTCGCGCTGGCCTATGCTGGCCCGGCGGTGCGCAAACTGGCACGCGAACTCGCCGTCAATCTCGGCAAGATCCAGGGCACGGGCCAGCATGGCCGTATCGTGCGCACCGATGTCGAGCGCTTCGCGAAGGGCGGCGGCGCGGCGGCACCCGCGGCCAAGGCGGCGTCCGCGCCCAGTGGTGGCGGTGGCGGCCTGGACTTGCTGCCCTGGCCCAAGGTGGACTTCGCCAAGTTCGGCCCGGTCGAGCGCAAGGAGCTCTCGCGCATCAAGAAGATCTCGGCCGCCAACCTGCACCGCAACTGGGTCGTGATCCCGCATGTCACCACGCACGACGAGGCCGACATTACCGATCTGGAGCAGTTCCGCGTGCAAATGAACAAGGAGTTGGAGAAGTCCGGCGTCAAGGTCAGCATGCTGCCCTTCATGATCAAGGCGGCCGTGGCCACGTTGAAGAAGTTCCCCGAGTTCAACGCCAGCCTGGACGGCGATGCGCTGGTGCTGAAGAACTATTACCACATCGGTTTTGCCGCCGACACGCCCAACGGCCTCATGGTGCCCGTGATCCGCGATGCCGACAAAAAGACCGTGCCCGAGATCACGAAGGAGATGGGCGAGCTGGCCAAACTGGCCCGCGACGGCAAGCTCAAGCCCGACCAGATGCAGGGCGGCACCTTCACCATTTCGTCGCTGGGCGGCATTGGCGGCATCTACTTCACGCCCATCATCAACGCGCCCGAGGTCGCCATCATGGGTGTCTGCAAGAGCTACTGGAAGCAGCACTCCAGCGACGGCAAGACTTACACCTCGCGCCTGACCCTGCCGCTGTCGCTGTCCTGGGACCACCGCGTGATCGACGGCGCCGCCGCCGCACGCTTCAACGTCCATTTCGCCAACCTGCTCGCCGACATGCGGCGCGTGCTGTTCTAACCTTATAAGGGCTTGCTGCCATGGCTAATTTAGTGGAAGTCAAAGTACCCGACATCGGCGACTTCAAGGACGTCGCCGTGATCGAGGTCATGGTCCAGGTCGGCGAGACCATTGCGGTCGATACCGGCCTGGTCATGGTCGAGTCCGACAAGGCCTCGATGGAGATTCCGTCCACGCACGCCGGCGTGGTCAAGGAGATCAAGGTCAAGGTCAACGACAAGGTCGGCGAGGGCTCGGTGCTCCTGCTGATCGAGGCAGCCGGTGTCGCTGCCACGGCGCCAGTGCCTGCCGCACCCGCCACGCCAGCACCCGCCACGCCAGCACCGGCCAAGACCGCAGCCAGCGCGGCCCCGGCGGCAGCTATCCCCAATGCCGCCAGCTACAACGGCAAGGCCGATCTGGAATGCGATGTGCTGGTGCTTGGCGCCGGCCCCGGCGGCTATTCCGCCGCCTTCCGCAGCGCAGATCTCGGCATGAAAACCGTGCTGGTGGAGCGCTACGCGACACTCGGCGGCGTCTGCCTGAACGTGGGCTGCATACCATCCAAGGCGCTGCTGCACACCGCCTCGGTGATGGACGAAGTGTCGCACCTGCCGGATCACGGCATCAAGTACGGCGCGCCCGAGATCGACATCGACAAGCTGCGCGGCTTCAAGGACGGCGTCATCAAGAAGCTCACCGGCGGCCTGGCCGGCATGGCACGGGCGCGCAAGGTCGAGGTGCTGACCGGCCTGGGCAGCTTTCTCGACCCCTACCATCTTGAAATCGCAGCGGCCGACGGCAGCAAAAAAGTCGTCAAGTTCGCCAAGGCCATCATTGCCGTCGGCAGCCAGGCGGTGAAACTGCCCTTTATGCCCGAGGATGAACGCGTGGTGGATTCGACCGGCGCGCTGCTGCTCAAATCGATCCCGAAACGCATGCTGGTGGTTGGCGGCGGCATCATCGGCCTGGAGATGGCCACGGTGTACTCAACGCTGGGCACGCGCATCGACGTGGTCGAAATGCTCGACGGCCTGATGCAGGGCGCCGACCGCGACCTGGTCAAGGTCTGGGAGAAGATGAACGCGCATCGCTTCGGCAGCGTCATGCTCAAGACCAAGACCGTCGGCGCCAAGGCGAGCCAGGCCGGCATCGAGGTGAAGTTCGAAGGCGAGAAGGCACCGAGCGAGCCGCAGGTCTATGACCTGGTGCTGGTGGCCGTGGGCCGCAGCCCCAACGGCCAGAAGATCGGCGCCGACAAGGCCGGCGTCGCGGTGACCGAGCGCGGTTTCATCAACGTGGACCGGCAGATGCGCACCAATGTGCCACACATCTTCGCGATTGGCGACGTGGTCGGCCAGCCGATGCTTGCGCACAAGGCGGTGCACGAGGCGCATGTGGCGGCCGAGGTCGCGCTGGGCGAGAACGCCTTCTTCGACGCACGCCAGATCCCAAGCGTGGCCTACACCGACCCCGAGGTCGCCTGGGCCGGCAAGACCGAGGAACAGTGCAAGGCCGATGGCATCAAGATTGGCAAGGCGGTGTTCCCCTGGGCTGCATCGGGGCGCGCCATCGCCAATGGGCGCGACGAAGGTTTCACCAAACTGATCTTCGACGAGGCCACGCACCGTGTCATCGGCGGCGGCATCGTCGGCACCCATGCGGGAGATCTGATCAGCGAGGTCTGTCTGGCGATCGAGATGGGCTGCGAGCCCGGCGACATCGGCAAGACCATCCACCCGCACCCGACGCTGGGCGAATCGATCGGCATGGCGGCCGAGGTCTTCGAAGGCCATTGCACCGATCTGCCGCCGCAGAAGAAAAAGTAGCACCGGCGCCACCGCAAGTTTGTTCCCCCTTATCCACCTAGAAGGAGTTTTTATGTCCGATATTGTCATCGTCGCCGCCGCCCGTACTGCCGTTGGCAAGTTTGGCGGCAGCCTGGCCAAGACCGCCGCGCCTGAGCTCGGCGCCCACGTCGTGCGTGGCCTGCTGGCGCAGGCCGGTGTAGCCGGCGACCTGGTCAGCGAAGTCATTCTGGGCCAGGTGCTCACCGCTGGCGCCGGGCAGAACCCGGCGCGCCAGACCGTCATCAAGGCCGGTTTGCCGCAAGGTGTGCCGGGCCTGACCATCAACAAGGTTTGCGGCTCGGGCCTGAAGGCCGTGATGCTGGCGGCCCAGGCCATCAAATGCGGCGACGCCGACATCATCGTCGCCGGTGGCCAGGAGAATATGAGCGCCGCGCCCCACGTCTTGATGGGCTCGCGCGACGGCCAGCGCATGGGCGACTGGAAGCTGATCGACACCATGATCACCGACGGCCTGTGGGACGTCTACAACCAGTACCACATGGGCACCACGGCCGAGAACGTGGCCAAGAAATACGGCATCACGCGCGAGATGCAGGACGCGCTGGCGCTGGCCAGCCAATTGAAGGCGGCCGCCGCGCAGGACGCCGGCAAGTTCAAGGACGAGATATTGCCCTTCAGCATTGCCCAGAAAAAGGGTGACCCGATCATCTTTGCCGCCGACGAGTTTGTCAACCGAAAGACCAGCGCCGACGTGCTGGCCGGCCTGCGCCCGGCCTTCGACAAGGCCGGCAGCGTGACCGCCGGCAATGCCTCCGGCCTGAACGACGGCGCCGCCGCCGTGCTGGTGATGAGCGCGCAACGCGCCGCGTCGCTCGGCCTGACGCCGCTGGCGGTGATCCGCGCCTATGCCTCGGCTGGCCTGGACCCCAGCCTCATGGGCATGGGGCCGGTGCCGGCCTCCAAGCTGTGCCTGCAAAAGGCCGGCTGGTCGGCGCACGAGCTGGACCTGATGGAAATCAACGAAGCATTCGCGGCGCAGGCCTGCGCGGTGAACCAGCAGATGGAGTGGGATACCAGCAAGATCAATGTCAACGGCGGCGCGATTGCCATCGGCCACCCGATCGGCGCCTCGGGTTGCCGCATCCTGGTCACGCTGTTGCATGAGATGAAACGCCGCGGCGCCAACAAGGGCCTGGCCTCGCTGTGCATCGGCGGCGGCATGGGCGTGGCGCTGGCGGTCGAGCGCGTCTGACGATGGACCTGACGATTTAATTTATTCACCAACGAGGAGACAAAGATGACAGCAAAACGCGTGGTTCTGGTCACGGGCGGCATGGGCGGCCTGGGCGAAACGATTTCAACCAAGATGGTCGATGACGGCTACCAGGTGGCCGTGACCTACTCGCCCGGCAACAGCAAGCACGGCGAGTGGCTGGCGCAAATGAAGGCGCATGGTTACAACATCCTGGCCGTGCCCTGCGACGTGACCGACATCGACTCCTGCGCCGCCGCCGTGGTCCAGGTGCAGGAGAAGCTCGGCCCGGTCGACGTGTTGGTCAACAACGCCGGCATTACGCGCGACATGACCTTCAAGAAGATGGACAAGGTCAACTGGGACGCGGTGCTGCGCACCAACCTGGACAGCCTGTTCAACATGAGCAAGCAGGTCGCCGACGGCATGGTCGAGCGCAACTGGGGCCGCATCATCAACGTGTCCTCGGTCAACGGCTCCAAGGGCGCCTTCGGTCAGACCAATTACTCGGCAGCCAAGGCCGGCGTGCACGGTTTCACCAAGGCGCTGGCATTGGAGGTTGCCAAGAAAGGCGTGACCGTCAACACCATCTCGCCAGGCTACATCGGCACCAAGATGGTGACGGCTATTCCGCAGGAGGTGCTGAACTCCAAGATTCTGCCCAACATCCCGGTCGGTCGTCTGGGCAAGCCCGAGGAAGTGGCTGGCTTGATCATCTACCTGGCGTCCGAGGAAGCGGCCTTCGTGACCGGGGCCAACATCGCCATCAACGGCGGTCAACACATGCAATAAGCGAGGCCCTACCCTGTACGCCACTTGGCGTATTTCCAAACCCCCTGTGCTTCCTTAAAGTTACCCCATCGCGATGCCAAAGCCTGGCCTAAAAAGCAGGCTCAAGGCAGAGAACGGGTTTCTTTTTTACCTACTGGAGAAGCACATATGCAACGTCGTTTTACACTCAAGGCCTTCACTGCCGCTATCGCACTGTCTGGCTTGTCAGCCATGCCAGCGCTCGCCGCCGACACCATCAAGGTCGGCATTTTGCACAGCCTGTCGGGCACCATGGCCATTTCGGAAACTGTGTTGAAAGACACCGTGCTGATGGCCATTGACGAGATCAACGCCAAGGGCGGCCTGCTCGGCAAGAAGTTGGAGCCCGTGGTGGTGGACCCGGCCTCCAACTGGCCGCTGTTTGCCGAAAAGACCAAGCAGTTGCTGGGTCAGGACAAGGTCGATGTGATCTTTGGCTGCTGGACCAGCGTGTCGCGCAAGTCGGTGTTGCCGGTGGTGGAAGAAATGACCGGCCTGCTGTTCTACCCGGTGCAATACGAGGGTGAAGAGTTGAGCAAAAACGTGTTCTACACCGGTGCCGCGCCGAATCAGCAAGCCATCCCCGCGGTGGACTATTTGATGAGCAAGGACGGCGGCTCGGCCAAGCGCTGGGTGCTGTTGGGTACCGACTATGTCTACCCCCGCACCACCAACAAGATTCTGCGCGCCTACCTCAAATCCAAGGGCGTGAAAGACACCGACATCGACGAAAAGTACACCCCGTTTGGCCACTCGGACTACCAGACCATTGTGGCTGACATCAAGAAATTTTCCGCCGGTGGCAAGACCGCCGTGGTGTCCACCATCAATGGCGACTCCAATGTGCCGTTCTACAAGGAACTTGGCAACGCTGGCCTGAAGGCCAAGGACGTGCCCGTGGTCGCGTTCAGCGTGGGTGAAGAAGAGCTGCGCGGCGTCGACACCAAGCCGCTGGTGGGGCACCTGGCTGCCTGGAACTACTTCCAGTCGATCAAGAACCCGACCAACACCGAGTTCATCAAGAAATGGACCGCTTACGCCAAGGCCAAGGGGATTGCCGGTCACAAGGACAAGGCTTTGACCAACGACCCGATGGAAGCCACTTACATCGGCATCAACATGTGGAAGCAGGCGGTAGAAAAAGCCAAGTCCACCGATGTTGACAAGGTGATTGCGGCCATGGCCGGCCAAACCTTCAAGGCGCCGAGCGGTATTGTGAGCAAGATGGACGAAAAGAACCACCACCTGCACAAGTCGGTGTTTATTGGCGAGATCAAGGCCGACGGTCAGTTCAACGTGGTCTGGAAGACCCCCGGCCCGGTGAAAGCCAAGCCATGGAGCCCGTACATCGAGGGCAATGCCTCCAAGCCGGACGAGCCAGCCAAGAAATAAGACGCCTAAGGTCTCAGCTGTTTGCTGGGTTTTTTGTAGGGTCGACTTCAGTCGACCTGACGGGTGCTTGTGGGGTCGACTGAAGTCTTGACAGACATAACAGGGACCATGGCGAGTGCGAGTCTGCCCTACAGGGATCATGGTCAGTGTGCAGTATCTGCTTGATATAGCTGGCTCGCCATGACGGATATCTCCTTGGGTGTTGCTGGATTTTGAGCCCTTTGCCCGCGCCAACGCACCAGGCCTGGGAGCGCCTGGGGTCGGCATGGGTTTGATCATTGCCCGGATGCTGGCCGATTTGATGGGGGGCGAGGTCAGCGTCAGCAGCCAGCCGGATGTGGGCTCGGAGTTCAAAGTCAAGATCTTCCTGCTCGAACTGCACACCAGTTTGCCCACCGTGCCGCCCGGCGGGACAAGCCCCTGGCCGCGCCGGTCAAACCGCGTCTGGGGTATGTCGGGCCGCGCCAGCGGGTGCTGGTGGTGGACAACGAGGAGATCGACCGGGAACTGCTGGTGCAAGTGCTGCAACCGCTGGGCTTCGAGCTGCGTACTGCTTACTGCGGCCAGTGGCCATGCCGCCCTGGACCTGTTGGCCAGCGGCTACCAGTCACCAGCCCGATGCGCTGGACGAATCCGGCTACATCGTGCTGCTGGACGCCATGATGCCCGGCATGGACAGCATTGAGGTGCCTCGCCAGCTGAAGTTGATGCCGCAAACGGCGCACATTCCCATTATTTTCATGACCGGCCTGACCGAGACCGAGCACCTGGTGGCCGCGCTGGAGGCGGGTGGTGTGGACTACGTCAACAAACCCCTCAAACCCAAGGAAGTGCTGGCCCGCATGCAGGTGCACCTGCAAGGCGCCAGGCGCGCAGTGCGCTTGATGCTTTTGGTTACGCCAGCATCACATCAGGGTGAGCGACGGGCACCTGATGTGGCAGACTTCGCTGGCGCGTGAGTTGCTGATGCGCTACTACGGCACCGATGCGCCCACCACGCCTATTCCCGTGCTGACCTGGCTGCGCCGCCAGTTGGCGAAGGGCCTGCGCGGTGTCGAGCCGCCGCGCCTGAGTGTCGAACTGGGCCCCAAGCGCCTGAGCTTTCGCCTGCACCAGCAGATTGGCGACAGCGAAGGCGGTGGCGACTGGCTCATCATCATGCAGGAGGTCAGCGACGAGAGCGTGATCGAGGCCATGGGCCTGTGCTTCAAGCTCGCCCTCAAGGAAGCCGAGGTGCTGTACTGGGTGGTCAAGGGCAAGATCAACCGCGACATTGGCGACAATGTGGGTTCCAGCCCGATGACCGTGAAGAAACACCTGGAGCATGTGTTTGCCAAATTGGGCGTCGAAACCCGCACCGCCGCCGCCATGGCGATGCGCCGCATCCGGCAACTGTAGCCGCAGTTTGAGGGTTAGTGTGTTGATGTACTCGCCAGGCTGTATTCCAGTTCCATGCTGGGTGCAGGAACCGACAAAGCGGGCGTCATTGGAGGTGCAGCGGTGTCGTGTGCAAAGCGTTTGCAACAGTCAGTTCGCCGCACAGCGGGGTGGCGGCGGTAGCGCACACTTGAGCGTCATCACGCTCGGTTGCCAGCAGGAAGTGCAGCTTGGCGAACGCCGCTTCGAGCATCATGTCGCCGCCCGGTACGACGCCGATTCGGGACAGCGCCGCGCCCGTTGCATAGGCACCCGGCACGACGCTGCCCGATGTGCATTGCGTAATGTTCAGCACCACGACACCACGCGCGACTGCGCGCTCGAGGGCCGCCATCAAGCCGCCATCGGTATCCGGTGCATTGCCGGCACCGTAACTGCGCAGGATCAGACCGCGTGTTGCGCGCTCATCGATCAGGGCATCCAGCATGCGGCCGGAGACGCCGGGGTAAAGGGTCAGCACGGAGACTGCCGCGTCAGCAAAGTACGGGACGACGAAGTTACGCGCGGTCGGCGGCAGCAAGCGCTCGGCATGCAGCCGAACGTCGATGCCGACGTCGGCAAGCGGCGGATAATTGGGCGAGCCGAAGGCGTCGAATGCGTCGCTCGAGAGCTTGCTGCTGCGGTTTCCCCGGAGCAACTGGCGGCCGAAAAAAACCCCCACCTCATTCACCGGGAATCTGGCTGCCAGCAGCAGTGCCGCTTCCAGGTTGGCCAACGCATCGCTGCGTGCCTGCGCGAGGGGAATTTGCGAGCCGGTGAAGATGACGGGCTTGTCGATGCCGCGCAGCATGAATGAAAGCGCCGAAGCGCTCCAGGCCAGTGTGTCGGTCCCGTGCAGCACGACGAAGCCGTCATAGGCTTCCCAGTGGGCAATCAGGGCATCTGCCATGGCGCGCCAGCTGGCTGGACGCAAATTGGCGCTGTCGATCGGCGTATCCAGCTCGATCACGTCGAAGTCGGGCAATGCGCCACCAGCGTGTCTCAGTAGCACCTCGCGGACGCGTCCGGCAAAGCCGCGCATCGGGCGGTAGCCGTCAGCGGACGGCTCCATCCCGATGGTGCCGCCGGTGTGCAGGACCAAGACCCGGCGCGTCTTCATGCCACGGCCCGTGGCGCCAGCATCGACTGGGGGCTCAACAGGGCGTCGAGTCGGGCGGCATCGAGCAGACCTTCGCCGATCACCAGTTCGCGAACCGTTGAACCGGTATGCAGCGCCTGCGCCGCGATCCGCGAAGAATTCGCATAACCGATGTGCGGCACCAGCGCAGTAATGATGCCGATGCTGCGCTCGACATGACGCTGACACTGCGCGCGATCCGCCCGGATCCCCCGGATGCAGCGATGTTCGAACATGCGGCAGGCGGAGTCGAGCATCTTGATCGAGCTGAGCAGGTTGTAGACGATCAGCGGCTCCATCGCATTCAGCTGGAGCTGACCGGCTTCCGCCGCCATGGTGACGGCGAGATCGTTGCCGATGACCTGGTAGGCGGTCTGGTTGACGGCCTCCGGAATCACCGGGTTGACCTTGCCAGGCATGATCGACGAGCCGGGCTGCATCGGGGGCAGGTGGATCTCGCCGAAGCCAGTGCGCGGGCCACTGGAAAGCAGGCGCAGGTCGTTGGCGACCTTGGACAGTTTGATGGCGAGGCGCTTGAGAATTCCGGAAAAGAGTACGAAGGCGCCCATGTCGGAGGTGGCTTCGATCAGGTTGGTGGCGGGTACGATCGGCTTGCCTGAGATATCCGCCAGATAACGCACCGCCAGCGCCGCGTAGTTCGGGTGGGTATTGATGCCGGTGCCGATCGCCGTGCCGCCGAGATTGACTTCGCACAGCAGCAGGCAGGCTTCGCGGATGCGGTCGATGTCCTCGCCGAGGTTGACCGCGAAGGCATCGAACTCCTGACCCAGTGTCATCGGCACGGCGTCTTGCATCTGGGTGCGGCCCATCTTCAGCACGTCGGCGAATTCGCTGCCTTTTTCTTCCAGTGCGCTCTTGAGGCTGGCGATGGCCTCGATCAGCGGCTCCGCGGCGAACTGCAGACCGACGCAGACAGCAGTCGGATAGGCGTCGTTGGTCGATTGGGACTGGTTGACGTCGTCGTTCGGGTGCAGGTGTTCGTAGCTACCTTTCGGATGCCCCAGCTTTTCGAGCGCAAGGTTTGCGATCACTTCGTTGGCGTTCATGTTGGTCGAGGTGCCGGCACCGCCCTGAATCAGGTCGACCACAAAGGCGTCGTGCAGGCGCCCGCCGATGATGTCGTCGCAGGCGGCAAGGATCGCTTGCGCCTTGTTCGGTGTGAGCAGGTCGAGGTCGCTGTTGGCGCGTGCGGCGGCGGCCTTGACCATCGCCAGCGCCTTCACGAAGGCTGGAAAGTGGCTGATCGGCACGCCGGTGATGGCAAAGTTATCAACGGCACGCTGGGTCTGGATGCCGAACCAGCTGTCGGCCGGCAGTTCCATGTCACCAAGCAAGTCGTGTTCGGTACGGGTAGGTTGAGTCATGATCGGATTGGTTTTCATAAGAGGTGAAGGTGCCGGAGCGCAAGACCCCGGTCACACGCGGCTTGCAATCAAGTTCAGGCGGTCTGCACGGCGGTCTTGTCGGCACGAATGTCGTCTTGCGGCTCCAGTACCCAGGCATCGAGGTCGATGTTCATATCCGCGAAGCGGCGGGCATCAAAGGCTGGTTCGGCAATGCCTTTGGCAATTTGCTGGTCATAGTCGCGCATCAGACGCAGGCCGGGCTTGAACAGCATGACCAGTGCGAACAGGTTGGCGAGTGCAAGAAAGCCCATGGTCACGTCGGCAAAACCGAAGGCGGTGCCCAGATCGGTGGTGGCACCCCAGCCGCAAAGAACGACGACTGCAACGCGATAGGCCATGATGAGCCCCTGGTTCTTGTCACTGAAGAATTTCAGGCTGTTCTCGCCGAGGTAGTAGTTATAGATGATGGTGGTGAAGCCGAACAGCAACATGGCGATACTGACGAAAATGCGTCCCCACTCCCCGACATGGCCGGCCAACGAAGCTTGGGTGAGCGCCACGCCACCGATCTCTGACGTTATGCCAGGCTGATAAACGCTGCCAAGCAGAACAATAAAAGCGGTGCATGAACAGAGGATGATGGTATCGATGAACACCGAGAAGGCCTGCACGATCCCCTGGCTTGCCGGATGGGGAACATAGGCGACGGCGGCGACGTTGGGCGCGCTGCCCAGGCCTGCTTCATTGGAAAACAAGCCGCGTTTGACGCCCATCAAGATGGCCGCGCCCATGCCGCCACCGATAGCGGGTTCGAGTCCGAAGGCACTCTTGATGATCAGTGCGATCACGGCCGGAATCTGCTCCACGTTCAGAGCCAGTACCACCAGCGCAATCGCCAGATAACCGATTGCCATGACTGGGACCAGCACCTCGGCGACTTGAGCGATACGCTTGACGCCACCGAAGATGATCACACCCACCACCAGTGCCATGCCGATTCCTGTCGCGAGGACCGGAATTCCGAAGGCATCGTTGATCGATGTTGCGACCGAATAGGACTGAAGCGCACTGAAACCGAAGCCGAAGGTCACCAGCAGCAGCACCGAATAGAGTGCGGCCAGCCACTTCCAGTTGTCGCCCATGCCACCCGAAATATAGTAGGCCGGACCGCCCCGGTAGGTACCGTCGGGTTCGGCCTTCTTGTAAGCCTGAGCGAGCGTGCATTCAAAGTAGCTGGTGGCCATACCGATCAGGCCCACCACCCACATCCAGAAGATGGCACCGGGCCCGCCAAGCGTAATTGCTACCGCAACGCCAGCGATGTTGCCGCCACCGACGCGACCCGCCACCGACAGGATCAGCGCCTGGAAAGAGCTCAGGTGCCCGTGTTTGTCTTTCGAGAACGCCTGATTTGCGCCGAGGATGCCAAACATGCGGCCGAAATAGCGGAACTGCACGAAGCGCGAGCCGATCGTAAACCACAACCCCAGTCCGATCAGTACAACAATGAGCACCTTGCTCCACAGAAGATCATTCAGGAAATCAAGCATGACGATTTTCTCCATTTATTGCTGCTGTTTGGGCAGGCGAACTGAATGAACAGTTAAAAGTGTTTGGCATGGTTTGTCTCCATTTGTGACGTGCTGCTGTCAGTTTTTTTGCCGGAAGGCTTGCCCATTTGAGCAGGCGGTCGGAGCGGGCGGGAGTTGCCGATCTGGCACAAAGCAGCGCAAAATGGCGCTATGAGTGTTCCATACTGTTCCATTGCAAGCGAAGCGTCGAGGGAAGACCTGTGAACGAGGATTTCGCCCGCAATTTGCGGCTGTTATGCAGCTACTACAAATCGATCGCCGAGGTGTGTCGACGGCTGGACTTCAGCCGTCCGCAGTTCAACCGCTACCTCAGTGGCCGCTATCGACCTAACACGCATACACTGAAACGTTTTTGCGAATTTTTTGGCGTTGAGGAACATGAAATCCTCTTGCCAAGCGCGCAGTTTGAGCACTTGGTGCAAGTGCGGCCGCAGACCCGCCACGGCGAGACCGATAATGCGCCCGATGCGCCGCATCTGGCTCGCCTTAAAGAAAGTGGCACGGCCGGGCTGGACAGATTTCTCGGTTTCTACTTCGAAACTTATATGTCGATGGCCTGCCCGGGGAAAATTCTACGCACCCTGGTTGCCATTGAGCGCCGGGGTGACCGCGTCTACTACCAACGCACCGAGCGGCTGATTGAGCACCCCAGCAAAAAGGCTTACCACGGCATCTATCTGGGTACGGTGCACCTTTTGACCGACCGGATTTTTCTCAACGACTACGAGACCCTGACCGGGCTTGAAATGACGCAGACCGTCCTGTTCCCGTCATTCAAGAATCGCATCACACGCCTGACTGGGCTGAAATTAGGCGTTTCCGACAGCAATGAGCGAATACCCTGCTGCGCTCGCGTGATCTATGAGCAC
>JAUYGW010000095.1 GCA_030690245.1 Gallionella sp.
TGCTCCTCTCGTGAAATGAGGCGGATTGCCTCACTTCGCAAGTTAGGGAAACAGAACCGGCGATTCAACCACTCCTGCAATCAACCTGGACTCGCGGATCGGAGCGCCCATACCGCGGAGCGGTTTAGTCCATGGCCGAGAACCTGCCGTTCGAAGTGCTTAAGCTGCGCGACCGTTCAGTGTCTTACTGGAACTTCACCAAGCTCCGATAACAACATTGAACAGGCTTTCATCTGGGTCGTGTGCAACAAAAAGGCGGTATTCTAACTTTGTGAACTCAGGAAAGAGCTGCCGCTCCGTGGAACGCACCCTATGGAGCCGGTTGCTCAGTTGAGCGCAATAAACTGCTTCCTGAACCCTACCACCTTTTGCAGATACTGGCGCGTCTCCGCGTAGGGGAGCTTCGCGCGCAGCTGGTCGTACACGGCGGGGGCGGCCATGCCGTTGATCCGGCCCAGCGCGCCGTCGCGGTTTTTTGACGAGCCGCCGAAGGTGCGCAGCACGTTGCCTGGGCCGGTGTTGTAGGCGGAGATGACGCAGTATTCGCGCGAGACCGGGTCGGCCACTTCATCCAGTTCGTTGAAAGCCAGCACGTTCAGATACGCCACGCCCAGCTCGATGTTGTTTTCCGCATTGAACAGGTATTGCTTGCTGGGCATTTCGTTCGAGCCTTTGGCGCGTTTGTAGGCGTCGCGCCCGCCGCTGCTCGGCACCAGTTGCATCAGGCCGTAGGCGGGCGCGGAGCTGACCGCGAACGGGTTGAAGTTGCTCTCGGTGCGCATGATGGCGAACACCAGGCTCGGGCTGATGTTGTAGGTTTTGGCGTATTTCTCCACCAGCGGGCGGTATTTTTCCGCCTGCTTGTTGGCGAAATTGCTGACCATCGGAAACTTCACGAACCGGGCCCGCTTGCTGCCTGCGTCGGTTTTCACGTTGCGTGCCTGCGCGACGCCGACCAGTCCTGAGGCGAAGCGCTCGGCCTGCGGCGGCATGGCGATGGCGCGCCCCTTGTCGTCCAGCACCAGTCCGAGCAGGTAGGGATCGCGTTCGCCGGTCAGCTTGATCGATCTGTCCGAAAACAGGTCGACCGCGCGCGGGTCGTCGGGAGTGAGTAATGTGGTGACGATGGCGTCCTTCAGGCTGGCGGCGGGATTCTTCTCGTCCAGCGTTTCGACGGTAATCTCGCCACGGTCGAAATCCACGATGGCGCGCGACAGGTAGCCCTGCGTGTATTTGACGTAGTGGGTGCGGTCGGGCACGCGCGCTTCCTTCTTGCCCCACTTCTTGCCGGCGTTGCCGCGCAGGATGTCCATCAGCTTTTTGAAGTCGCGCTGCACGTTCTTCAGGTCGCTGGCGAGCCGCTGCGGGTTGCGCATGTAGGCGGTCTTCCTGCTCTGCAACAGCGCGCGCGCCGCCGCCTGCGGGCTGCTGCTGGTGGCGATGGTGATAACGTTTCCGGGTGACACGGTGCGGCACGAGGCGAGCAGCAGCAGGGCGGTGAGGGCAAGGATGAGTTTATGTGTGGACATTGGCGGGCAATATGGTGGGCGCAGTCCGTTAGACAAGAAATTCACCCGCTGTTCCGCAAACCGGTCGCGATGCCGTTGATCGTCAGGTGGATTGCGCGTTTCACCAGCACGTCGTCGTCCCCGGCGCGGTGCCGTTGCAGCAGCGCCACCTGCAGGTGGTTGAGCGGATCGATGTACGGGGTGCGCGTCAGCAGGCTGCGCGCGAATGCCGGGTTGTCCTGCAACAGCGTGTCGTTGCCGGTCACGGCGAACAGCATTGCCACGGTGTCCTCCCATTCGCGGTGGATCGCGCCGAACACCCGTTCGCGCAGCTCCGCGTCCTCCACCAGCTCGGCGTAGCGCGACGCGATGCCCATGTCGGTCTTGGACAGCACCATGTCCATGTTGGACATCAGGCCGCGAAAGAACGGCCAGTTCCGGTACATCGTTTGCAATTGCGCGAGCCCGGCCTCGCCTTCGCGCTCGATGAAGCGCTTCACCGCGCTGCCGTAGCCGAACCAGCCGGGCAGCAATGTGCGGCTCAGGCTCCAGCTGAACACCCAAGGAATCGCGCGCAAGTCCTCGATGCGATCCGATGCCTTGCGCGCCGAAGGGCGGCTGCCGATATTGAGCTCGGCGATTTCGCGGATCGGGGTCGCGGCGAAGAAATAATCGGTGAAGCCGGGCGTTTCATACACCAGCCTGCGGTACGCCGCGAACGCATCCAGGCTCAGCGCCTCCATGATGCGGTGGTATTCCGGCATCGCGCTGTCCGCGCCGTGGTGGTGCAGCAGCGTGGCCTCCATCGTTGCGGCGATCAGCGTCTCGAGGTTGCGCCGGCCGATCTCGGGATTGGAGTATTTGCTGGCGATTACCTCGCCCTGTTCGGTGATACGGATCTGCCCGTTCACGCTGCCCGGCGGCTGCGCGAGGATCGCGTCGTAGCTCGGGCCGCCGCCGCGCCCGACGGTGCCGCCGCGCCCGTGGAACAGGCGCAGCTCGATACCGTGTTTCCCGAATACCTTCACCAGCTCCAGTTC
>JAUYGW010000106.1 GCA_030690245.1 Gallionella sp.
AGAGCATCCTTGGTCTCACGGCTCAGGCGGACGGTCAGAACAGCAGTATCAGGCATGATATCTCCATAAAGTTATTGGCACGCTGGCGATAATAACACGGTGAATTATAGCCGGACTGTAACAGTCAGCGTGGGCAGATAACGTTGAAATGCGGCGTATGCAACTGACGAAAATCGTCACTCTGCTGACGAGTTTAAGCCGAAGACTGGCGGACAGATCTAGGTTGATTATCTGATAGTGTAGACAAAACAATAGGTTGCAATGTTGGCACGGTCATTGCGTTACTTATCGCAACACACGCTATGGTGTGTTAACCAGCGACTAGGCTGGCGTAGCTTAGTAGCTTGGTCGAATGGCTATACAACGTACCCTAAAGGAGATTCAAACATGAAGAACGTACAAAAAGGTTTTACCCTGATCGAATTGATGATCGTGGTTGCAATTATCGGTATTCTGGCCGCTGTGGCGATTCCTGCATACAGCGACTACACCAAGAAAGCCAAGTTCACGGAGGTAATTCAAGCGACTCAGGCTATCAAGACCGCCGTGGAAATCTGTGCCACTGAGCTAAACGATCTTACTGGTTGCGCGGCGGGTAGTAACGGCATCCCTGCTACGATTGGCGCTGCTGGTGCCACTCCGATTGCAGGAAAGTATATTGCTTATGTGACTACCGCTGATGAAGGTATAATTACTGCGCAAGCGATTACTGCGATTGATGGTTCCACAGCAAATACGGGTGCGACCATCGTATTGACTCCAACCTACAGCTCCACTTCGGGTGTCAAATGGGCTACCTCAGGCACTTGCTCGCCAAAACTTTGCAAGGCTGACTAACCTGTATTCATAAACTGTACGATGACACCCCTCACTAGTGAGGGGTGTTTTTTTTGGAGAAATTAATGTTCCGAACCTGCGGGCAATCTACAGCGGCACAATCAATGCTGAAAAAGTACGGGTGGGCATGGATTTTTCCGCTATTTCTGGCGCTGGCAGTTGCCGTACTGTACGGGCAATTCCTGTGGAATTCGATCATGTTTGATGATCTGCAGTTCTTCATGGTGGACAACGAAGGTAATCAGCCCGTTTCCGGTTATCACTTTTCCTGGTTTGAATTGCGTTCTTTACCGTACTCTACGCTGGCCTGGACCAAAGCATGGTTCGGTCTGGATTTGATCTACTTTCGGCTGGGCAACCTGCTGCTGCACGCGGCAGTAACGATTTCTCTGTTTTTTTTCCTGGCGCGTTTGTTTGGCGCCATATATGGCGCGCGCGCCGATGCGTTGCTGAGTTCCCGTGCGCTGGCCTTTTGCGCGGCATTGTTGTTCGCGCTGCATCCGATTGCGGTGTATGCGGCGGGTTATCTGGTACAGCGCACCATCCTCATGGCGACATTGTTCGGCCTGCTGGCCATGCTGGCTTATCTGCATGGCAGCGTGCGGCAAAAGCCGCTGTGGTTATGGATGAGTGTGCCGCTTTACTATCTGGCGGTGTTTTCCAAGGAGCACGCCATCATGCTGCCGGCGGTGCTGCTGGCGCTGACGGTGTTGTTGCATGACGACTGGCGCGCGAAGCTGCGGCAGCGCTGGGGTGTGTTCGTTGCGCTCGCCGCGATTGCGTTGTTCGTGATTGCCGCCAAGAGGGGCGTGCTGGGATCGGTATATGAAATTGACGCGCCGGAGATGCTGGACGCCGAGAGTGGGTTAAGTTATCCATTGAGCGTGCTGACGCAAGCGTGGCTGTTCTTCAAATATGCCGGCTTGTGGCTGTTTCCCAACCCGGCATGGACGTCGATCGATATGCGCGAGCCTTTCGCACAATCACTGCTGTCTCCTTTTGCGCTGGCGTTTGTTGCGTTTCTCGCCTGGGGTGCGGGCGCGGTGTGGCTGCTGATGAAGCGCGGTCGAGCCGGGTTGGTCGGGCTGGCCATGCTGTTCCCGTGGCTGATGTTCATGACGGAGCTCTCCACGGTGCGTATCCAGGAATCGTTCGTGCTATACCGCAGCTACCTGTGGGCGGCGGGGGCATGCTGTTTGCTACCGGTGCTGCTGGATAAGCTGGATAAAAAAATAGCGTCTGTTATCGTGGCCGTGGTAGCGCTGGCGATGTTTCCCATTTCGATGGAGCGGCTCAGTTCATTCGGCCATCCATTTTTGATGTGGAATGACGCGGAAAAGTTGGTGAAAGATAAGTTGGATCTGCCGGGGGTTTATCGCATCTACTATAACCGCGGAACGGAGTTGCTCAAGGCGGATAAATACGATGATGCAATCAAAGATCTGACTCTGGCGGTTACACTCCATCCGGACTGGCCTTTTTCATACAACAATCTGGGAGCGGCCTACATGAAAAAAAGTGAATGGCGCGCAGCGGCAGATGCCTTCACCAAAGCTATTGATATAGCTGAAAAAAAGAAGATGGGCTTTAATCCAAAACCATATTACGGGCGCGCTATGGCCTATGAGACAATGGGCGAAATTGGCAAAGCGAGGGAGGACTATCGGGTAACCTGCCGCCTGGCCGGGAAGGGATGCGAAAAACTCTAACTCGAACGGTGGCGTTCCGGGCTTATTGCCGGTGCGCCCCTGCCATCTCGCGCAATTCCCGCAAATCGCTCTCGATCATGGAAAGCTGGTAGAAGCTTCCGCCTGCCTGTTTCGCCAATTCGAGTTGTTCGATCGCCGCATGCAGCCCGCGTAGGGCGGATGAGCGTAGCGTTATCCGCCGCATGACAGTCATATGTCGGCAATTCATGAGAGCCAGGTTCGGATTAAATTCGAGTCAGAACAACCAAGGGTTCTAACATTCCAATATTTTGTCTCTACGCCGCCTTGCGTAGCGTCTTGTGGATACTGATGTCGTCGTAGGGTGCAAAGAGACCGTTGGCGCGTTTTTCGATTAGTTCTAGCTCGGCAAGCATCTGGACATCATCATAGACATTTCGATAATCGCGATTGAGTTTTCCGGCCAATTGCCGGATGCTCAACCCTTCATGCTGGGCGACATACTCCAGCAGGCTCATTCTCTTGTCTGTCAGCACCGCATGCAATTGCCCGTAGCTTGAAAATGAGAGCCTGGTTCCAGCCTCTGCCATTTCTTCTCCCGCATCTACCCGCGCCGCCCATTCCAGCAGCGCCTGTTGTTCATCTTTCGGATTGATGACCGCGATCTCGATGTGTTTCATTTGATTTCTCCTGATAGCTGTTCGATGTCTGTGTCAAAGTCGCGCAACAGCTGCACAAGCGACACAAAAACATACACCGACTCCACTTCTTCCGGCCCGACGTGACGATGATCGCCTTTTCCGGTCTCGTTGTCGTAGCGCACAATGGTTTTACCGCTTTTGCCGCAATAAAGCCGATATTTCAACGCATGCAGCCTGCCTTCGGTGGTTTGCGGCAACTTCCATATCTTGCGCTGAATAATACGGCCATCAGTCAGAATGGTTTTGGTATCGAGAATCAGCCGCGCTTGCATGATGGTATTCTATACCATCATGCAAGGATTGCAACGGCGATGTGAAATGGCTGGCAGATATGCGGTTAGCTCCCAAAATAGCTAAACGTACCCAATGCTGTATGGTTTTTTGTAGGTAGGTGTTATTTTTGGAAACAACCGGATAAGCACGGTTTGTATTTTAGAATCAGGTTGCGCACCTGCTTTACTTGACCCTGCCTCACTCAGCTGCACGCCGCAAGGCTTGGGTAGCCCATTGGTTCAGGCTCTGCCCGCTCACCTGTGCCGCCACCAGCGCGGCGGTATGCACTTCTGGTGGCACGCGCAACATCAATCGACCACTGGCAGGTTTTTGCGCCGCACGACCCAATTTGGTGCAGGTTGCCAGATAGTCCTCCACCGCCTCTTTAAATGCTGCGCGCAGCTCCGGCACATTGTCGGCATGAAAGCCAATCACATCGGTAATCCCCGCAATATGCCCGATGAAGCAGGCATCCTCATCGCTATATTCAATGCGGGCTGCATAGCCCTTATAAGTCATTGTATTCATGGTTTCACCCCAGCTTCGGTTAAAAATAACTTGGCATCTTTAACTTGATACGGATTGGCTTCTTTTGCCGGGTGCGGGCGATGAAATGTGCCAACCACGCCGCCCAGTTCGAATCGTACCCGCGAGCCATTGCCTTCAATCAAGATGCAGCCCAGCGCAACAAATAGCGATTCTATCCGTGCCCATTCCAGACTCTTGGGCGGTGGTGGGGAAAAAATAGCTTCCAATGTCTTGCGCTGTGCGTTGTTCATGCTGGCTATTGTTGCAAGCGCTATCGGTGAATGCAAGCGGTTTATGCAAGCAATAGAGACCGCATTTTATCGGATTGGTTACTTTTTACCGGGCGCTCCCAGCATCTCGCGCAATTCCCGCAGATCGCTCTCGATCATGGAAAGCTGGTAGAAGCTTCCGCCCGCCTGTTTCGCCAGTTCGAGTTGTTCGATCGCCGCATGCAGGTTGCCTTGCCAGGCGTAGCTGTAAGCCTGCGCCTGGTGCTGTTCGAAGCGCTTGCCGAGCAGGGCGTAACTGCGCGCCTGGAGGTTGTATAGCGTGGTGTCGCTGGGGTGGCGGACGAGCTGCTCGGTGAGCAGTCTGACGGCGGTTTCCGCCTGGTTGCTGTTCAGCAGCATATCGGCGTAGTCGTAAATCAGGGCGCGATGCTGCGGGAAGGTCTGTACGGCGGTGCGATAGAACGCCAAGGTGTCGGCATCGTTTTTTGCGGCGCGTTTAACTTGTCCGGCGAGGGTTTCTATCATCGGATTGCGCCGGGCCATCTGGCCGCTCTGGGCTTGCTGGCGCAAGGTTGCCAGCTCTTCGGTGGCGCGCCCGATTTCGTTGTGGCGCAGCAGTGCGCTCACCAAGCCATAGCGCTGCGCAATCGGGTTGCCGTGTTTTTGCGCGCCCAGCGCATCGTTGAAATACGCAACCGCATCCGGCGCGGTCTTTTGCATGGCGATAAGTTTGGCGCGTACCAGATGGAAGTCCAGGCTGTCGGGGATCAGGCGGTAAGGTTGTTTGTTGACGCGGTTTTCGATATCGGCGATGCGTTCGCTGGTGATCGGGTGGGTGCGCAGATAGCCCGGCATATTCCCTTCCAGCAAGCGGGTGGCTTTTTGCAGCCGGTCCAGGAATTCCGGCATCGCGTGGATGTTGAAATTTGATTTCTGCAAGATTTCCAGGCCGATGCGATCCGCTTCCTGTTCGTGGGTGCGGGTAAAATCAAGCTGTTTCTGCATGGTGTGCGCTTGCATGCCGGCCAATACCGCCTGAGAAGCCTGCGAGTTGTTGCGCGCGGCGAGTATGGCGATGGCGACTGCGGCCATCGAGGCCAGGCTGTCGCCCTGCTGCCCGGCCACCATGCGCGCCAGATGGTGTTGCGTGACGTGGGCGATTTCGTGGCTGAGCACGGCAGCCAGTTCCGATTCGCCCTGGGCGGTCAGCAGCAGCCCGCTGTTTACGCCGATGAAGCCGCCCGGCAGCGCGAATGCGTTGATGTTGTAATCGTCCAGCGCGAAAAACTCAAAGCCCAGGCTGGGCTCGGCACTGTTTTCAACCAGCCTGTTGCCGAGTTGGTTGAGATAGTCATTGATTTCGGCATCGTCAAAGAATTGCTTGCTGGCGCGAATCTGCATCACGCTTTGCTGGCCGATCTGGCGCTCTTGCAGCGGAGTAAGCACGGTTTGCGAGACATCGCCCAGGTCGGGCAAACCATCGCTCATGGCGCAGGGCGGGAAGCACAGCAACAGCAGCAGCAGTGCCAGTCCGGTGCCGGGATAAGCAGTTTTCATATTTTTCATACCGCTATGATAGTTGTTTTCGTTTCTGGTTCACACTTTTCAAGGGCAGGGCTTTGCCGCAAAGCGTTTTTAGGTGGACTTTGCAGGGCAAATTGCGCAAAATTGCGCCGTTTTTTGATCAGGTGATTCCAATGGTGGAACATCGGTAGATAGCGCTGGTCGAATCGGCTTTGTTATGCTGATGCGCGCCATGAATGAATGTCGGTGTTACATATATGCGCATGCCGGTGAAACGGCAGTTCGTTGTTCAATAATGAACAATTTTTGGATAGACAGAAAAGGAACAGGCAATGTCAGGTTTCAGGAACATCACCGTCGCCGAACTGGAAGCGATGCAGCAGCAGGACAACTTGCGTCTGGTGGATGTGCGCACCGATGCGGAAGTGGCGCGCGGCAGAATTCCGCAGGGCGATCCGTTGCCGCTGCATCTCATTCCGATGCGGCTCAACGAGCTGGATAAAGCCGGGCCGACGGTGTTCTACTGCCAGATGGGCGGGCGCTCGGCGCAGGCCGCCGCATTTGCCGCCGCAAACGGTTTTTCCAATGTGTATAACCTGCAGGGCGGCATCGCAGCATGGATGCAGGCCGGTTTGCCAGTGAGGGCGTGATGGAATTCGATATGGAGCTGGATGCGCGCAAACTGAGCTGCCCGCTGCCCATTTTGCGCGCCAAAAAATCCCTGTCGCAAATGAGCAGCGGGCAGGTGCTCAGAATTGTTGCGACTGACACAGGGGCGCCTAATGACTTTACGGAATTTTGCCGTCAGACCGGGAACGAACTGTTGTCCTCGGTTGAGCAGGACGGCGAATTTGTGTTCCTGATCCGCCGCCGTTGAAACTCGTCATTCCCGCGCAGGCGGGAATCCAGCGGCTCAATTCAAAATTGTTTTCAGGTTTTGTCTCCGCGTTGCGGAGAGCTTTTTATTGACTAGATTCCCGCCTGCGCGGGAATGACGAGAAGTGTTAGTTCAGCTTGCCGCGTTGTGTTTTCAGTTGCGCCAGCGTCGTGCCGAACCCTTCCATGCGCTTGTGTTCCTGCTCCACCACGGCGGCGGGAGCGCGATCCACGAAGCTGGCGTTCGACAGCTTGTCTTTTGCTTTTGCCACTTCGCCTTGCAGGCGCGCAATCTCCTTGTCCAGCCGCTCGCGTTCAGCGGCGACATCGATTTCAATCTTGAGCATGAGGCGGAAATCGCCGACGATTTGCACCGGAGCATCGGAGTCGGGCAAGGCGTCTTCCGTGGCGGATACCTCGGAAAGCCTTGCCAGCGCAGCGAGATAGGGCGCGTAGGCTTCAATCACAGCCTTGTCGCCGGCGGCAGCCAGAGGTACTTTCTGCGCCGGTGAAAGGTTCATCTCGCCGCGCAGGCTGCGGCAGGCATTGACCATGGACTTCAGCGTCGCCACCCACGCTTCGGATTTTTCGTCGCAACGCGTCAGGTCGGCGCGCGGATAGGCTTGCAACATGATGCTCTCGCCGCTGCGACCGGCGACGGGCGCGACCTTTTGCCAGAGTTCTTCGGTGATAAACGGGATTAGCGGATGGGCCAGGCGCAGCATGGTTTCCAGCACGCGCACCAGCGTGCGCCGCGTGGCGCGCTGCCTAGCCGCTGCATCCTCGATCCTCGATCCTGAATCCTGAAGTTGCACCTTCGCGAGTTCCACATACCAGTCGCAGTACTCGTCCCAGACAAACTCGTAGATTGCCCTGGCCAGCAGGTCGAAGCGGTAGTCGGCATAATGCTTCGCCACGTCGTCCTCGACGCGCTGCAAGCGGCTGACGATCCAGCGGTCGGCCGGCGAGAAGTCGAGATAGCCGCTGTGGCAGTTATCTTTGCCGTGTTCTGCCAGCCCGCAGTCCTTGCCCTCGCAATTCATCATGACGAAGCGCGTGGCGTTCCACAGCTTGTTGCAGAAATTGCGGTAGCCCTCGCAGCGCTGCATGTCGAACTTGATGTCGCGCCCCGGCGAGGCGAGCGACGCGAAGGTGAAGCGCAGCGCATCGGTGCCGAAGCCGGGGATGCCCTGGGGGAACTCCTTGCGCGTGCGCTTCTCGATCTGTTCCGCCTGCTTCGGGTTCATCAAACCGCTGGTGCGTTTCTTCACCAGTTCGTCGATGCCGATGCCGTCGATCAGATCGATCGGGTCGAGCACGTTGCCCTTGGACTTGGACATCTTCTGGCCTTCCGCGTCGCGGATCAGGCCATGCACGTATACGTCCTTGAACGGGATCTTGCCGGTGATGTGTTTGGTCATCATCACCATGCGCGCGACCCAGAAGAAGATGATGTCGAAGCCGGTGACCAGCACCGAGGACGGCAGATATTTCTGCACGAAGTCATTCTGTTGCTCGAACGGTTTGCCTTCTTCCCAATCCAGCGTGGAGAACGGCCACAATGCGGAAGAGAACCAGGTGTCGAGCACGTCGTTGTCGCGGTCGAGCTGTCCGGCGTAGCCTGCGTTGTCCGCGAGGTGTCGCGCCTCGGCTTCGTCGCGCGCGACGAACACCTCGCCGTTCACGCCGTACCATGCGGGAATCTGATGCCCCCACCACAGTTGGCGCGAGATACACCAGTCCTGGATGTTGTTCAGCCACTGGTTGTAAGTGTTCACCCAGTTTTCCGGGTGGAACTTGATCTCGCCGTTTGCTACGCATTCCAGCGCCTGTGCGGTGATGGATTTTCCTTGCTTGCCATCTTTATCCGGGCCCGGCTGACTCATCGCGACGAACCACTGGTCGGTGAGCATCGGCTCGATGATTACGCCGGTGCGGTCGCCGCGCGGCACCTTGAGTTTGTGCTTGTCGACTTTGTCGAGCAGGCCAGCCGCTTCGAGGTCGGCGACAATTTGCTTGCGTGCGTCGAAGCGGTCGAGGCCGCGATATTTTGCGGGCGCATGTTCGTTGATCTTTGCGTCCAGCGTGAGGATGGAGATGATCTCCAGCTTGTGGCGTTGCCCTACCGCATAGTCGTTGAAGTCATGTGCGGGCGTGACCTTCACCACGCCGGTGCCGAATTCCTTGTCCACATAATCGTCGGCGATGATCGGGATGGTGCGCTCGCACAGCGGCAGCATGACTTGCTTCCCAATCAAATGCCGGTAGCGTTCGTCTTCGGGATGCACCATCACTGCGACGTCGCCGAGCATGGTCTCGGGGCGGGTGGTCGCGACGGTGAGATGGGTCAGGCCATGCACGGCATCTGGCTCGGTCAGCGGATAGCGGATATGCCACATGAAGCCGTCTTCTTCTTCCTGCACCACTTCGAGGTCGGACACGGCGGTGTGCAGCTTCGGGTCCCAGTTCACTAGGCGTTTGCCGCGATAGATCAGGCCTTCGTTGAACAGGCGCACGAAGGTCTCGGTGACGGTCTTGTTCAAACTGG
>JAUYGW010000258.1 GCA_030690245.1 Gallionella sp.
TGGTCGCGCAACGCGGCGTTGATGCGCGGATTGCAATGCCCGAACAGGTTCACCCACCACGAGCTGACCGCATCCAGATAACGTTTTCCGTCGCAATCGTACAGCCACACGCCCCGGCCGCGCGCGATCGGCACCAGCGGAAAATTCTCGTAATGCTTCATCTGCGAGCACGGATGCCAGACGGCAGACAGGCTGCGCGCGAGAAAATCGGCATTGGATGGAGTATGATTTTGCATACGCGAAATCATAACGGGTTTTGCGGCTTACCGGCAGATTGGAGAGTCCAAGTTAGCAAGATTTATGGAGGCACCATATGCGCATACTCATCACGGGCGGTACCGGCCTGATTGGCCGGCGGCTTTGCAAGGCGTTGCTGGCGGAAGGGCATGAGCTGACGGTGCTCAGCCGCAATCCTGCTTCCGTTCCACTTAAATGCGGCGCGGGAGTCCATGCGCTGGCGTCGCTTGCCGAATGGCACCCGGCGCTCGGTTTCGATGCGGTCATCAATCTGGCGGGCGAGCCGATCGTCGATAAGCGCTGGTCGGCGCAACGCAAGCGGGCCTTGTGGGATAGCCGCGTCACCCTCACCGGGGAACTGGTGCGGCGCATCACCGCTGCCGAACGCAAGCCGTCGGTGTTGTTGAGCGGCTCGGCGGTGGGCTATTACGGCAACTGCGGCGACGTCATGCTGGACGAAACGGCGGATGCCGGCACAGGCTTCGCCGCCGAGTTATGCAAGGCATGGGAAGACGCGGCACGCGGCGCGGAAAAATTAGGGGTGCGCGTCTGCCTGTTGCGCACCGCGCCGGTTTTGAGCAATGACGGCGGCCTGCTCGGACGCATGCTGCCGCCGTTCAAACTGGGGCTGGGCGCGCGGCTGGGCGACGGGAAACAGTGGATGAGCTGGGTGCATATCGAGGACTATGCGGCGATGGTGCTCAGGCTGCTGCGCGACGAACAGGCCCACGGGCCGTACAACATGGCCGCGCCGAATCCGGTCACCAATGCGGAATTCACCGCTGCGCTGGCGGCGGCGCTGCATCGCCCGGCCTTCTTCGTTGCGCCGGCGGCGCTGTTAAAGCTGGCCATGGGCGAGCGCGCCAGCCTGTTACTGGAAGGGCAAAGAGCGTTGCCCGGAAAGATGGAGGCAATGCAGCAGCGCTTTGTTTTTCCGACGCTTGCGGACGCATTACGCAACGTGATCTGAAACAAGCTGCCTGATTCCAGCACCTGATTTGCTCAATCACCTTCAGGCCATATGAAAGAGCATTGCTCTAAAGCGCGAGTTCGTTGCATGTTGGCAGCGACACATTGGAGAGCCTGGCCTCCTATTACCAGGCTCCCCCTAAGCTGCCGTTCATCGGCAGTTTAGGATTCGCAGCCTGCGCGCGCAGTATCTCGTAAAGCCCGGCGTTGTTGAGCAGGATGTCTTTCATTCCGCTCTGAACAGCGATGGAATTCAGCGCCTGCGTGCTCATGGCGTTGTGCGCGTCGAGCGCGCCCATGATGGCATTCATGAGTTCGGTTTTCAGGTCGGGTGAATTGGCGAATTGCTCTTTGGTGTTGTTGGTCGCTTGCTGCATCAGTTTGGCCGACTCCAGCAGCTTGCCCTTGATGACGTTGTTCACGTAGACCAGTTTGTCCTGGTCGGTAAGCTCGCCGTCAAAGAGGCTGTTCACCTTTTCGATGATCTCGGCCATATAGACCTTCTCTTTTTCCTGCACGCTGCCGCTGCCCGCTTCGGTGATGGGATACAGCTTTTCAGTCTCGCCTTCAT
>JAUYGW010000259.1 GCA_030690245.1 Gallionella sp.
GCTCATCAAACATGGCATTGGCCAGCCAGCTCGCACAGTAAATCCAGACATCCTTGTCTCGCACGGTCGGAAGCCCCGTTGCGCTGGGCGTGATCTCGAAGAACTGACCATCCAGATCGAAGCGTCGAGCCTCCAAATCCCCGGCAGATAAAGCAAAAGGCGTGCAGACGACAGGATGCCTGCTGGCTTTGTCCGCGCTCAATACATCAGCAAAGTAAATGTAGGTGAAAGACGCGGGCGATATGTGAACCGGCATGGGTGGTGGCGCGAAATGAATGTCTTGGGATTTTAGTTCCGTTCGATTTGGCGATATGGGGAGATTCTCTGCAATTTTGCAGAGAATCTGCCGAATTATATTTTTTCGCCCATCAATAATTCGCAAACGTGCTGGGGACGTTCTGTGGGCGTTGTGATGATCTGGTGGTGAGCGGCGTTTTACTTCCAGGTGTGCCGTGGATGCACTGTAGCCGTGCTGATCTTGATGTCGTGAATCCACGCCGTGCTGCACATGTGCTGAGGACGTGCTGTGGCGTTGGTTGGATGCGGTGGCAGCGGTGCAGGCGTACTGGAGACGCTCTGGGGTTGTTGTGAAGTTAATTTAAGGAGAAAGCAATGAGCGTGATTGGAATGGATATTGGTTACTCGAATCTGAAGATTGCCTATGGCGACAAGGGTGGCAACCCCGTATTGGTGAACCGCCCAGCAGGGGCGGCTCCGTCGGATCACATCGGGCAAAGAATCATGGGGGATGATGATGCTGTGCGAGTTCTGGTGGATGGGCGCGAGTTTGCCGCCGCGATCAGTCACGACAGAATCGAAAACTGGGCGCGCGAGCTGCACAAGGATTACACCGCAACGGATTCCTACCGTGCGTTGTTTTATTCCGGCCTGCTGCTGTCCGGTTTGAGCGAGATTGACAAGGTTGTGACCGGATTGCCAACCAGCCAATACTTCGATGCAAACCTTCGCGCTCGTCTGGTTGAAACCATGAAGGGCGAGCATCAGGTTACGCCGCGCCGGAAGATTGTAGTGAAGGATGTAAAGATCGTGCCTCAACCTCTGGGCGGGTTTGTCGACTACCTGCACGGCCTTGGTGATCCGAGCCAGATTGAGGATGCCAGTGTTCTGGTGGTCGATCCCGGCTTCTTCTCGGTTGACTGGGTATTGCTGGTCAATGGCGAATTCAAGCGGGCATCATCTGGAACAAGCCTGGATGCGGCCTCGGTCATTCTGGATGAGGCTGCGGCGTTAATTTCCAGAGATCATGGCGGCAGCCCTGGCAGAGGAAAGCTGGAGAACGCGATCAGATCAGGACGCAACACCGTATCCGTGTTTGGGGCGCGAATAGATATTGCCCCCTATCTGGCAGATGCATCATCCAGGGTTGGCCACATTGTTGGCTCGCAACTTCAGGAGTCGCTCAGAAAAGAGGATTCCGACATCGACACGATTGTGCTGGTTGGAGGGGGCGCTCCGTTCTACGAAGCGGCAATCAAAGCTGCTTTTCAGCAGGTCCCGGTATCCGTTGCCCATGATTCGGTATTCGCTAATGCGCGAGGGTTCTGGCGTGGAGGTGCTGCCTGAGATGCGCATCACCATCAATTATTTCGAGGGGTACCCGGAATTGCAGGCCGACCTGTCTGCTTTTCCGCTGCGCGCCAGAGCGGAACGGATGCGAATGCTTGCCTCGCTTGGCTTGTCTGTCCTGAATGGCGGGAGGGCAATTAACAATGCTCCGGCAGTTACCCATGTTCAAGAATCTACTCCTGATGCCAGTCAGCCGGCCGCTTTACGCAGTCCGTCCGGGATCGTGAAGAGCATATTCGATCAGGTTTGATGCATGTCGGGGCTTCTGACAACTTGAAGCAGGGTGGCCGTTGATTATGCAAACCTGTCATTCAGTATCCGAAGAGGAAAAATGATGGAAATACTTGAGTGGACAGGCTGTGCCACCGGGCTGTGTGGGGCGGCAATGCTGGCGTTGAATAATCGCCACTCCGGCTGGGGGTTTGTCTTGTTTCTGGGATCGAATGTCGCATGGATAATTTTTGGGCTGCTCTCCCACGCAATCGGCATGGTCGTGATGCAAATCGGCTTTACCGCAACCAGCCTGGTGGGGATTTGGAAGTGGCTGGTCATGGCGCGCAAGTGAAGCCGGGATTATCCACAGAATCTGTTTGTAACCCTGTGGACAACCATTGCAGGTGATCGAATTTTAGTTGCTTTGTTTGGGTTCGCCTGGAAATTGAGCAATCGAGGCATCACGGGAGATTGTAGTGCTTGCAGAATCACACATTAACGTTGAGAGGCGCCATCCCATCGCGGTTGAGAGAAAAATAGGACGGCATCACATCGCGTTTTTTCGGTCGATCCTTCTGGGTATGGACATGTGCGAAATGTCCGACCGGTATCTTGAGACCGGGATGGATTTGCGCCGCGCAAAAACAACGCTGGTCTGGATTCAGGATACGCTGCGTCAGGCGGCATTGAGGCGCGGTAGGCCAAGGGATGCTCACTTGATGCGGATGCGGATCACGGCGACATCAAGTGCAAACGAGAGCGCACCAGTCCCCTCTCTTGATGAGTACCGCGCAGAGTTTGATCCTGACGGGTTTTTTCTTGAAAAGGAACTCATACAGTCTTACCTGGCTGCGTACCCGCAAGCGGTCGATACCAGGCACAAGAAAAGACAACGACTGATCGACAAGCAGGTGGCAGCACTGAAGTGGATTGAGTCGTTGATTACCGCCGAACCAGTGCGCGATGATTGGGTTGCAGCCTGGTTTGATACGGCGATCTCAAACCGTCTGAATCTGGCGGGGATACCAACAATAGGATGCCTGGTCGACAGGATTGCTGAACGCGGTTATCGCTGGTGGGTTGGCGTGCCAAGGTTGGGGGTCAAGGGCGCGGCGCGTATTGTCGCGTGGTTGCGTGGTTACGAGTCCTCTCTTGGTGCGTTGCCGCTGCAATCCCTCGCACCGTCGCGGAGCTTGCCTTCAGGATTGATTGCTCAAACACGAAAACAGCAGACCGATGTTGTTCCGCTGGAGTCATTCATTGTCCCGTCTGACCTGGATGGCCGATCCGGCTCAAACCGGTATCCCGGTTCCCCTCGTATTGACGCGTCAGACGATTATCGAGCTGTGTTTGCCTGGCTTGCCACAAAATCCGGCAATCCCAATACCCAGCGCGCCTATCAAAAGGAAGCCGAAAGAATCTTGCTGTGGGCAATTCTGGAGCGAGGCAAGGCAATGTCTGATCTGACCGTTGAGGATTGCGCATCCTACCGGGACTGGCTGTCCATGATGGGTAGAACCGAGGCCGGCAACTGGCCTTTCCGCATCCCTCAATCCGAATGGATCGGCACGAAAAAAATTGAGCGGCACAAGCAGGACTGGAGGCCGTTTGATGGCGCGCTATCGGCCAGCAGCGTCAGGCACGCGCTGGCAATCATTGGCAATCTCTTCGAGTGGCTGGTTCGCGTGCAGTATTGCTCGTTCAATCCGTGGAGCGCGGTTGCAAAGTCCCTTGCTGCACATGGCGCCGAATCTGACCCGGATGTGGAGTTTACGCGGGCGTTCTCCGTTGGTCAGTGGGGTTATATGATGGATCGCTTGCTTGAACTGCCGGCGGCACCTTGCTCGGCCAGACTGCGTTTTGCATTGCCATTCTCACATGCCACGGGGTTGCGACTATCTGAGCTGGTCGATGCAACCATTGGCCGGATGTACACCATGCCGCTATCGGATGGTTTGGGCGTGCGCTGGATGCTCAAGGTGTACGGCAAAGGCGGAAAGTGGCGAACAGTGCCATTGCCCGGTGCAGTGATCTTGTTGCTGCAAGAATATCTGGCCTATCGCGGATTGAACTCGGACATCATGACAAATCCAGCGGAAACCCCGCTCATTGCCGGTGTGGCGTCAAACAGGCCATTGACTACGAGCGCACTGGCCAAATCGATCAGGTCATTTTTTGGCGACATCGCGCAATCGCTTAAAGAGAGCGGCAGGCACGTCGAGGCGAAAGCATTTGAACGTGCCACCGTTCATTGGATTAGACACACCTGCGGCAGCTATTTGGCGTTGTCCGGCGTTCCGGTGAACGTCATTCAGCGGCTGCTTGGGCACGCCAGCCTTCAAACAACAAGCATTTACACCGATACGTCTGATGAAATTTTGTGGCGCGAGGTAGAGGGCGCGAGACTGGGTGTGGGTAATGCGCATCGACTTTAGAACCGCCCAGCGCGGATATACGATGGTATTGAGCCAAGATTTATTTGGCGCGCATGTGCTCTATCGCCGATGGTTTGGGTTGTCCAACAGAAGAGGCGGAATGAAACAGCAAGTTTTTGTCGAGGAGGATAAAGCGATGCGAGAAGTTGGTCGAATCAGCCGAACCAGGATCAGGAATGGGTATGAGCTAGTTCTAACGCGGAGATGACTGCATCCATCTTAGAAACAGACAGTGGAGCATGTTCAGCCCTACTTGTCAGACCACACGGAAGTTGCCCTTCGTGACTATCGGCAAACCATTGCCACCCTTTCGACTTTCTCAATAGCAGTCGTTCAATGCAGTCATTTACACAAAATTCCGCACACCCTCGGATTTTGCAGTATGGAGAACACCCATAAGAGCCACGTACACACTTCAACCATCTTTAATAGCTAGCCTTTAATTTCCCTAACTGCTGTGACAGCCCCACGCAATACAAATATTGCGGAGCGCAGAAAGAGGATGGCGAGTGCCAAACCTACCAATATATCTGGCCAACCTGAATGGGTGTACCACACGCCTGCGGCAGCAAATAATACAGAGACATTTGCAATAACGTCGTTGCGAGAACACAACCAGACTGAACTCATGTTTATGTCATCAGATCGGTGCCGCCAGAGCAGAAAAAAACATAAGCTGTTCGCAGCAAGCGCGAGCAACCCAATAACACCAATGGCCTCGAATGCTGGAACATAAGGGAAGAGTATCCTGTAAACCGCCTGACCTAGAACAAAAAGGCCAAGCATCGCCATAAGGCCGCCCTTAAACAGTGCTGCAATGGCTTTCAACCTCTCGCTACGTGCAACAACGTATAGGCTGAAACCGTAAACCAGAGCGTCGCCAAGCATATCCAGAGAATCGGCCACTAATGAGACGGAGCCAGAGATCAGTCCTGCCGTAAGTTCCACCAAAAACATAACGGCATTGATGGCCAATACTATTTTTAGCGTCGAGCTTTGGCGGGCACGAAGCGCTTCAATCTCACAAGATTTGTCGTTGCAACAATCTGCCATCATCTATGTCCAGAAGCTATTCGAAACACACCGTGGCAGATGCATGATCCAGTAAACACCCTATGCAGATATTTTAGCTTCATGACCCTCTCAACTAGAGATTGATTTCAACGCGCGCACCTATGATCCATACGTTCTGTCGCGCGGGATTCATATTTGGGTGAGTAACATATTGCACGGTGGGTTGAAACGCGAGCCACGGATTAACTTGCATGCGGTAGGTCGCTTCAGTGCTTGTTTCGCTACTCAGGCTCACGTTGAGGCGCTGATAAGTGGCGCTGGCATGACTGACGGTAACTCCAATGGCCGAAATATCGTCGTCACGTCCGGCAATCAGGCCGTGGTAGCGCAAGCCAATACTTCCCGTCCAATCCGACTGATGGATATCTTTACTAGCTACGCCGTAACGAATGAAACCGGACAGCCCCTGCGCAGGATGGTCCTTTTCATTCATCAGGGTGCGTTCCGCCAGGAAATAGGCACCCTGACTTGGGTGAAGTACGGGATTGAGAGGATCCAGGTCGTTAAAACGTGTGGAGTAACGCCAAAAACCGATTGCTGTTTTGTTGAAGTATTCCCTTTCCTCGGGCAGTATGGTACCGGTTTGGTCGGGCTGCGGAGTAAGTCCGAGTTCCACAATGGAAAGCGTCCCGTCGCCCTTGTTCAACTGAATATGTGTGCCGCGCGGGTTATTAGGGTCTCCCGGCACACCATCAGTCAGCGCATATTGAGCATAAAAGTTTTTGCTAGGCGTGGTGTACTTCACACGTAGCGCCAACGCGCCAACTGGGAAGATAGGCGGGGCGTTCATGCCTGACTGCCCCAAGTCATTTGCCATGCCATAAGGAGTCTGGGTAAACACACTGGATGTGTCGTTGACGTAAAACTCGGAATCTATCGCATATAGGCCGAACAGCACCGACAGGGTTTCGTCAGAGAAGCCCTTTTGTACCCAGGCTTGAAAAAACTTTGCAGTGTTGTTCGACTCAATGTTGTCCACGATGACGAAGCTATCAACGTAATCGCGGTTAAATTTGCTGCCGAGTTGGCTGTGATATTGAATGTAGGCAGAGGTGGCGTCCCATCCCAGCAATTTTTCCAGGTTCATCTTGACCCTGGCTTCGGTGTTGCCCATCCATGCTGTGCCACGCTTGACGCCACCCGACAGGTTAGACAGAACATCGCTCTTGTGGGTAAATCCCAGATCAACACCCTCTTTATACAAATCAGAACGCATCCCGCCCCAATCACCGGAAAGCGTCTCGGCATTCCAGTCTGGCCCCTTATCTTCTTCGGCTAAAACAGAACCAACGCAACCAATAGCCATAACAAATGCCAATACATACCGCATAACCATCTCCCTTTTTCACGCACATTATCCAACGACAACGCATGGCTTGGCTGTCGAAAGTTGGGCCAAGCTGCTCAGAATATCTCCTTACCCAAATCTCATAATCCCTTCACAAAACATGCAACGACTTGGCTAGCACAGAGACACCTCCACCATTTATTCTTAAGCGTTAATCAAAATGTACCGGGAATGCGGCCCCGGCCTGATCCTTACAAACGCCCGCTGGTTTCACGCCAAATTTCCACATCAAACGGCACGCGACTTCATGTCCATCAGCGGATTTAGCAGTTGTCTCAACGGAGTAAACCACATGATCGGTGTCTTGGCCGGAAAAAATCCGATTCCAGTGCTTCGGGTTGGAGCCATGATAGCGTTTACGCAACTCCGCTAAATTAGTCTGGCGATCGACAACAAAGCCACGAGCCTCATAACGACGATCCGGCGCCTCCAGCACTAGAAGGTTGTCCTCCCCTCGGTCATGCACCAGCTCCCCAGTAACAAACGGTGCACTGCCTTCCTTGACTAACAGGTGAGTTGGACCAGCGCAACCAGTCAGCCACAAAATTGCCAGTATGCCCAAGTAAAATGTTTTCATGGTATTTCCTTTCATTATTAAAAATCGGTAGTGTGGTGGCGCGAAGTTTGAGCAGTATCGAGCGCACGCCGGATAGCGCCGAACCGTAAGTGGTTTGATCAGTAGTGATTAGCATGATGTACGTCTTCCTCATTACCTAACGGCCATAGTTGGTGGGCATCCAGCAGCAGGCGATAGCGCGCTTCGTTGGCATCGAGTTGCGCGAGGTTTTCCGCTATTGAAGATTCCAGCGCGAAGCGGCGTGCGACGAGGCTGTCCGACAAGCTGCTTTCTCCCAGGCTATATGCCTTGCCGACCAGTTCGGTATTGCTGCGGATCGCCTGTGCCGCCTCGTGCGCTTGTTGCCAAGTGGCAAAGCTGCTCACTGCTTGAGCATGTGCGGCGTAGATGTCGCCTTCCAGACGGCGTTTGACAAATGCTTCCTGATCGGCGGCGATGGCGGCTTGTTGTGCGACCCCATCAGCCGTCGCGCTGCGTTGCCCAAAAGAGAGCGGCACGCTGAGATATACGCCGGTCACTTTTTCGTTGCCGCTCGCTTCATTTGCGTAGCGTACACCGACAGTGGGGTCGGGCAGTTGGTCGGCGCGACTGCGTCGTGCCAGCAGTTGTTGCACATGGCTTTGCTCCTGCACCATGCCGAGTTCGTGGTTGTGTTCGAGTATGCGCGACTTCCAAAACGCGAAGTCATGCTCGACGGTTTGAGGTATCGCGGGCGGCAATTTTTCCGGCAAATGGATGGCGGGGAACTGGCGCGTCAGATCATTGCCCGCGAGTTGTGCGCGCAATTGGGCTTGATGCCATGACACGCTGGCTTGTGCGGCGGCAGCTTGTGCCTGATTCAATTCCAGCTTCGGCGCATCGCCTGCCTTGACGCGCTTCTCGGTCATTTGCGCTTGCTGCTTGAGAATGTCTACTTGCTGTTGCCACAGGTTGACCTGTGCCTGCTCGCGTTGCCATGCGAACCACAGTTGTAGCAGCGTGCGCACGGCTTCATGGCGCGTACCGCCGAGCGCGTATTCGGCGCGTGCGACACTGGCAGCGCCAATGTCTTCATCAATGCCCACCTTGTTGAACAGGCGCAACGGACGTTCCAGTGCGACATCCCATTCCTTCAGGTTCTGCCCTGCATCAACAATCTTGCGTTGCCCCGTACCGGCGCGCAGATTGAACTCATAATTTCCGCTGTTCCACTTGCGCTGATTGGCGTGTTCCATTCTTAACTCGTTGGTAGCGTTCAGCACCGTGAGGTGTTGGTTCAAGGCGCTTTCAATTTGCACCGGTGATGGCAGATCGGGGCGGTTGATTTCTCCAGCATTGGCGAGGCTGCTGAACAAAGTCAGACCTAATAGACCGCTTCCCACCCCCCACTTTTTACTCCCGCTCCGTTTCATATCAACCTCCCGAACTCGATCACCGGCGTGATCCAATAGTTCATTTCTGGATTGTTTTCTTCACGCTTGAGATGAGCAACTAGCGCGTGCGCATCGTCCAGATTCATCACGGTCTGGAGGGCGACGCGCTGTGAGCGTCCGCGTACTTGTTCGATCATGCTCGACAATGCTTCTTTTTGGCTGCCGCCTTCCATCTTGAACATAGTGAAGCCACGCACCCATTCGGGATGTTCCAGCAGGTGATCTATCAGCCGTTCTTCCAGTGAGTGATGGCAGACCAGCGTCAAACAGCAATTCATTTCTTTCATTTGATTTTTCATTTGATTTCCTTGGCACGTTCGAGGCCGAAGCGGCGGTACAGGATGGGCAGCATGATGAGCGTCAATAGTGTCGAGCTGATCAACCCGCCTATCACAACGATGGCAAGCGGTTTCTGAATTTCTGAACCGGGACCGGTGGCAAACAACAGCGGCAACAGCCCCAGAGCGGTGATGCTGGCAGTCATCAGCACCGGACGCAGGCGGCGCTTCGCGCCTTCAAGCACGACTTGGTCAATCGCTATACCCTCGGCATGAAGTTGGTTGAAGTAGGACACCATCACCACACCGTTAAGCACCGCAATTCCCAACAACGCGATAAAGCCGACCGAGGCGGGCACCGACATATATTCCCCGCTCACCCACAAGGCCAGCACACCGCCGATCAAGGCAAACGGGATATTGGTCAGCACCAGCACGGCTTGTCTCACGGAACCGAAAGTGGCGAACAGCAGCATGAAAATCATGCCCAGCGCCACAGGAATAACGATGGTGAGCCGTGCAGCCGCACGTTGCTGGTTCTCGAATTCGCCACCCCAAGTCAAGTGGTAACCTTCCGGCATCTTGATTTGCGCGGCGACGGCGACTTTGGCTTCATCGACAAAACCCACCAGATCGCGCTCGTGCACATTACTTCGCACCACCACCATGCGTTGGCCGTTTTCCCGGTCAACTTTGACCGGGCCATCCACGCGCTCCAGTTTGGCGACCGCCGACAGCGGCACGCTTTGTCCGCCGGGTTGCGGCAGCGTGAGCGCGGCAAACAGCGCGGGAGATCGTTGAATGTCACTTGAACCGCGCATGACCAGCGGAGTGCGTCTCCCACCTTCGATCACGATGCCGAGTTGCTGGCCTTCGATCTGGCTGTGCAGGGTATTGCCGATATCGTCTACGTTCAAACCCAAACGGCCTGCCGCGAGGCGGTCAATCGTTACGCGGTAATACTGCACGCCACTATTTTCCGTGGTGTAGACATCCTGGCTGCCCTTGATGCCTTTCAGCACCTTGACCATTTGTTCGGCGGTCTCGTTGAGTTTATCCAAGTCCGTACCAAAGATTTTAATCGCCACATCACCTCGTGCGCCGGTCAGCATTTCCGAGACACGCATTGCGATGGGTTGGGTGAAGCTGTAGGAAACACCCGGCATTTGATCCAGCACCTTGCGCAACTCGCCTAGCAGCCATTCCTTGTTCGGCTCACGCCATTCTTCCATGGGTTTGAGCACCAGGAAGGAGTCGGTCTGGTTAAGACCCATTGGATCGAGGCCCAGTTCATCTGAACCGGCACGCGCCACGATGCTTTTGACTTCCGGCACTTGCGCCATGATGGCCTGTTGAATTTTCAGGTCGAGCGCCGCCGTTTGTTCCAGACTGACGGAGGGTAGTTTTTCGATGCCGACGATGATGTCTCCCTCATCCATTTCCGGCATGAAGGTCTTGCCGATCTGAGTGTACACGGCGCCGGTAACGACCAGCATGGCCAGCGCGCCGATAATCACCACACGTTCTTTGTTCAAGACGCGTTGCAGCAGCGGCGCATAAATACCCATTGCCTTGCGCACCAGCCACGGTTCCTGATGGCTGACCTGCTTGAGCAAATAGGAAGCGAGCGTCGGCACCACGGTCAGCGACAGCAGCAGCGATGCAGCCAGCGCGAACACGATGGTCAGCGCTACCGGAATAAATAGTTTGCCTTCCAACCCTTGCAGGGTCAGCAACGGCAAGAACACGATAATGATGATAGCGACCCCGGCGGCAACGGGCGTAATGACTTCTTTCACCGCGCGAAAAACGATATGCAGATGCGACAATTTCCCGATATTTTTATCGTGCGCCAGATGCGACTCGATGTTTTCCACCACCACGACCGCCGCG
>JAUYGW010000117.1 GCA_030690245.1 Gallionella sp.
GCGCTCAAGAGCGCGGCCAGCGGCTTCGCGCTGCTGTTCGGCTTCGCCTTCCTGCCGCTGCTGCAACTGCGCAAGGTGTCACCGCTGCGCGTGCTGCGCCGCGAACTGGGCGCGCCGCAGGCGAATGCCCTGCTGGCCTATGGCCTCGCCGTGCTGGTGCTGGCGGTCTTGTTCCTGTGGCATTCCGGCTCGGTCAAGCTGGGGTTCACCATGCTGGGCGGGCTGCTCGCGGGGCTGCTGTGCTTCGGCGTGCTGGCCTGGTTGCTGCTGCGCGGTTTGTACCGAATTTCACAGCGGGATTGGCACTTTGTAGGAGCGAGTCCTGCTCGCGAACAGGCTGATGGTCGCGAGCAGGGCTCGCTCCTACAATATGCGAAGAGTCTGCAATATGCCCTTGCCAGTATGGCGCGGCACGGGCGCGACTCGGCGCTGCAGGTGGTGGCGCTCGGCCTGGGCGGCATGGCGCTGCTGCTGCTGACGCTGGTGCGCGGCGACCTGCTGCAAAGCTGGCAGGGCAAGCTGCCGCCGGGGACGCCGAACCGCTTCATCGTGAACATCCAGCCGGACCAGCAACAGGCGGTGCGGGATTTTTTCGCGCGCCAGTCCGTGCAGCCGCCGCAGTTGCTGCCGATGGTGCGCGGGCGATTGGTCGCCATCAGCGCCGCGCCCATCACCGGCGACAGCTACGCCGACCCGCGTGCGCGCGAACTGGTGGAGCGCGAATTCAATCTGTCCTGGGCCGAGCAGATGCCGGAGTGGAACGAGCTGGTGAGCGGCAGTTGGTGGACACCCAACCCCCCCATACCCCCCTTGTCAGGGGGGAGTCGGATAGCAGGGGAGCTTTCCGTTGAAGAGGGCATCGCCGAGCGGCTCGGCATCCGCCTTGGCGACGAGCTTACTTACGACGTGGCGGGTAGCCGTTTTACTGCGCGCGTGACCAGTCTGCGCAAGGTGCAATGGGATTCGATGCGGGTGAATTTTTTCGTGATCGCCACGCCGGAACTGCTCAAGGATTACCCGGTGAGTTATCTCACCAGCTTCTACCTGCCGCCGGACCAGGTGCGTGCGGGCGACCAACTGGCGCGGGAATTTCCCAACCTGCTGGTGATTGACACCGGCACGATGATCGAGCAGGTGCGCGGCATCATGGAGCAGATCGCGCAGGCCGCCGGCGTGATCTTCCTGTTCACCCTGCTGAGCGGCCTCGCGGTGCTGTATGCCGCGCTGCTGTCCACGCAGGACGAGCGCATCAGAGAGGCGGCGATCCTGCGCACCCTGGGCGCGGACAGCCGCTACCTGCGCCGCCTGCACCTTTCGGAATTCGCCGCGCTGGGATTGCTGAGCGGGCTGCTGGCCTCCGCCGGCGCGGTGCTGCTGGGCTGGGTGCTGGCGCGCTTCGTGCTGGAAATCCCGTATCACGCGAGCGTGATCATCTGGCCGATCGGCGGGCTGGGCGGGATGCTGGTGGTGATGCTGGCGGGGTGGCTGGGCACGCGGCGGCTGGCCGTGCTGCCACCGCTGGCGATCTTGCGCGAGTAGGGGTGCAATGCAAGGCAAGTGTCGGTTCGGGTTGAGGGAAGTGCCGCATTAGTGATAGAATGCGCGCCGCTTCGGAATAGACCGGAGCGAATTTCCCGCTCGCGCAAGTTGGGGTGCTCATACGAGTCAGGCTGGCGAGTGGTAGTTTTTAACCCTTACGATTGGAGTAATCATGGCTGTAACTATGCGTCAAATGCTGGAGGCTGGTGTTCATTTTGGCCATCAAACCCGTTTCTGGAATCCCAAGATGGCTCCGTTCATCTTCGGTCATCGCAACAAGATTCACATCATCAACCTGGAAAAAACCGTCACGCTGTTTGCTGAAGCCGAGGCTTTCGTGCGCAAGCTGTCCGCGAAGAAGGGCACGATCCTGTTCGTCGCGACCAAGCGTCAGGCGCGTGACATCCTGCAAGAGGAAGCCGTGCGCGCGGGTTCGCCGTTCGTGAATCATCGCTGGCTGGGCGGGATGCTGACCAACTACAAGACCGTGCAACTATCCATCAAGCGCCTGCGCGACCTGGAGCAGATGACGCTCGATGGCACGAATGAAAAAATCTCCAAAAAAGAAGCGTTGATGATGAAACGCGAACTGGAAAAACTGGATCGCAGTCTGGGCGGTATCAAAGATATGCCAGGTTTGCCGTCCGCGCTGTTCGTGATCGACGTGGGTTATCAAAAGGGCGCCATCGTCGAAGCACAAAAGCTGGGCATCCCGGTAATCGGCATCGTCGACACCAACAATTCCCCGCTCGGTGTGGACTACATCATTCCGGGCAACGACGACTCCACGCAAGCGATCCGCCTGTATGCCCGCGGCATCGCCGATGCCGATCTCGCCCCAGGCGCACGCCGCAGCAGCATGGAGGAACTGGCGGCCTGGACCGGCGAGTGGGCCGACAAAGTGGTGGTGTTTTGACCATGGGCCGAACCGCGCTGATTCTCGGGGCCGGTCTTGGCGGGCTGGTCGCCGCAGAGACCTTGAGAAAGCTCTTGCCCGCCTCCGATCGC
>JAUYGW010000119.1 GCA_030690245.1 Gallionella sp.
TCAGTGCGCACATTGATGCGGGCAAGACTACGACCACCGAGCGCATCCTGTTTTATACGGGTGTGAGTCACAAGATCGGTGAGGTGCACGATGGTGCGGCCACGATGGACTGGATGGAGCAAGAGCAGGAGCGCGGAATTACCATTACCTCTGCGGCGACCACTTGTTTCTGGAAGGGTATGGACAGCTCCTATCCTGAACACCGTTTCAATATCATCGATACGCCAGGGCACGTGGACTTTACTATTGAGGTTGAGCGTTCCATGCGTGTCCTGGATGGTGCGTGCATGGTGTATTGCGCCGTGGGTGGTGTGCAGCCGCAGTCTGAGACTGTATGGCGTCAGGCCAATAAGTACAAAGTGCCGCGCTTGGCATTTGTGAACAAGATGGACCGTACGGGGGCCAACTTCTTCAAGGTGGTTGATCAGATGGAGACCCGCCTGAGGGCTCGCCCGATTCCTCTTGTGATTCCTATCGGTGCGGAAGAGGGTTTCACTGGCGTTGTAGATCTGATCAAGATGAGAGCCATCATCTGGGACGAGGCTTCTCAAGGCATGAAGTTCGAGTACCAGGAAATTCCGGCTGAACTGGTGGCGAGCGCCAACGAGTGGCGCGCAAAGATGGTCGAGACGGCCGCCGAAGCGTCCGAGGAGCTGATGAACCAGTATCTCGAAAATGGCGAGCTGACCGAAGAGCAAATCATTCTTGGTATTCGCACTCGCACCATCGCCTGCGAAATTCAGCCGATGTTGTGCGGCTCTGCTTTCAAGAATAAGGGTGTGCAGCGTATGCTGGATGCAGTGATCATGTTCTTGCCGTCGCCCGTGGATATTCCGGATGTGACTGGTGAAACGGAAGAGGGCGAGCCTGTTACTCGCAAGGCTGACGACGCAGAGAGCTTCTCTGCGCTGGCGTTCAAGCTGATGACCGATCCGTTCGTTGGGCAATTGACCTTTGTGCGCGTGTATTCCGGTGTGCTGAAGAAGGGTGATACGGTGTACAACCCGGTCAGGGGAAAAAAAGAGCGTATCGGCCGTATCGTGCAGATGCATGCGAACAACCGCGTAGAGGTTGATGAGATTCTGGCGGGCGATATCGCTGCTTGTATCGGTTTGAAAGATGTAACTACCGGCGAATCGCTGTGCGATCCGAGCAAGCCGATTATCCTTGAGCGTATGGTGTTCCCGGAGCCGGTAATTCATGTTGCTGTCGAGCCGAAGACCAAGGTCGACCAGGAAAAAATGGGTATTGCGTTGAGTCGTTTGGCGGCAGAAGACCCTTCGTTTCGGGTTCGTACTGATGAGGAGTCTGGCCAGACGATCATGTCCGGCATGGGCGAGTTGCACCTGGAAATTCTGGTCGACCGCATGAAGCGCGAATTCGGCGTTGAGGCTAATGTTGGCGCACCGCAAGTAGCGTACCGCGAAGCGATCAAGAAGCCGGTCGAAATCGAAGGAAAGTTTGTCAAACAGTCAGGCGGCCGCGGTCAGTATGGTCACGTGTGGATCAAGATGGAGCCGAACGAAACGGGTAAAGGTTTCGAATTCGTCGATGCGATCAAGGGCGGCACGGTTCCCCGCGAATATATTCCTGCGGTAGAAAAAGGTTTGCGCGAAACGCTGCCGAATGGCGTGTTGGCGGGCTTCCCTGTGGTGGATGTGAAATGCACCCTATTCGATGGTTCCTACCATGATGTGGACTCCAATGAAAACGCTTTCAAGATGGCGGCTTCGATGGCATTCAAGGACGGTATGCGCAAAGCTAGCCCAGTGCTGCTCGAGCCGATGATGGCGGTCGAAGTGGAGACGCCTGAAGACTATGCCGGTACGGTGATGGGCGATTTGTCCTCACGCCGCGGTATGGTACAGGGTATGGATGACATGATGGGAGGCGGAAAATCCATCAAGGCCGAAGTGCCATTGTCCGAAATGTTTGGTTATTCCACTTCGCTGCGTTCCGCAACGCAAGGTCGCGCGACTTACACAATGGAATTCAAACATTATTCAGAGGCGCCGAAAAATGTTGCCGAAGCAATCATGAACAAGAAATAATTTCATAAATTCAACAACATTAATAACTATCAGATTAAGGGGCGATATCATGGCAAAGAGCAAATTTGAACGTACGAAGCCACACGTCAACGTCGGCACGATAGGCCACGTGGATCATGGCAAGACCACATTGACAGCGGCGATCACGACCGTGTTGTCCAAGAAGTTTGGCGGCGAAGCCAAGGGTTATGACCAGATCGACGCGGCGCCGGAAGAAAAAGCGCGCGGCATCACCATCAACACCGCTCACGTCGAATACGAAACGGCCAGCCGCCACTATGCCCACGTAGACTGCCCGGGCCACGCCGACTACATCAAGAATATGATCACCGGTGCGGCACAAATGGACGGCGCGATCCTGGTTTGCTCCGCTGCTGACGGCCCGATGCCGCAAACGCGCGAACACATCCTGCTGGCACGCCAGGTAGGCGTGCCATATATCGTCGTGTTCCTGAACAAATGCGACATGGTCGACGACGAAGAGCTGCTCGAGCTGGTTGAAATGGAAGTGCGCGAGCTGCTTTCCAAATACGACTTTCCTGGCGACGACATCCCGATCATCAAAGGCTCTGCACTGAAAGCGCTGCAAGGCGACCAAAGCGACCTGGGCGAGCCGGCCATCTTCCGTCTGGCCGATGCGCTCGACAGCTATATTCCCCAGCCTAAGCGCGCCCTGGACGGCGCCTTCCTGATGCCGGTCGAAGACGTATTCTCGATTTCGGGTCGCGGCACGGTCGTAACCGGCCGTATCGAGCGCGGTGTGGTCAAAGTTGGCGAAGAGCTCGAAATCGTCGGCATCAAGCCTACCCAGAAAACCATCTGCACCGGCGTAGAAATGTTCCGCAAACTGCTCGACCAAGGCCAGGCAGGCGACAACGTTGGCGTCCTGTTGCGCGGCACCAAGCGCGAGGACGTAGAACGCGGCCAGGTATTGGCCAAGCCCGGCTCCATCACCCCGCACACCAAATTCACTGCTGAAATTTATGTGTTGGGTAAAGATGAAGGCGGTCGCCATACTCCGTTCTTCCAAGGCTACCGCCCGCAGTTCTACTTCCGCACCACCGATGTGACCGGCGCGGTCGAATTGCCGGCGGGCACCGAAATGGTCATGCCCGGCGACAATGTCAGCATTACCGTCAGCCTGATCAACCCAATCGCGATGGAAGAAGGCCTGCGTTTCGCGATCCGCGAAGGTGGTCGTACTGTCGGCGCAGGTGTGGTTGCAAAGATTAT
>JAUYGW010000127.1 GCA_030690245.1 Gallionella sp.
TTGCATGTCTTGTCCTTTCGTTGAAATATTGGGGCCCGTGATCGCGCTGACTATATCGGCCAGCATTTCTTTTGTTTGGTTATCGTTTTGGTCTTTCATCGCATCACTCCTAGATTGAGAGCCCGCTTTTGATTTCCTCGCGGTGCAGACCTTCGCTCGTTCTATCTGCTTCGCTCCTGAGTTGTTTCGCCCTGTGACATCAGCGCACCAGGTGGAAAGAATACAAGGGGTTGGTGCGGCCAGCGCGGAAGACGGCTTCATTGTCTGAGCACTGCCACGGCCCCTTGTATAGCGCGCAGTTAAAATTGCGCGCAGCGCATCAACACACAAAAAATGGCCGCGCAGCGACTGTGCCGCGCGGTCTTTCCGGCTGGTGCGATGATTCACGGTTTGGGCGGAACAAATCAGGGGTGATGCAGATTTGCGGAGTGCTGCACAGTGAGGCAAAACAACAGGCCGCGCAGCGACTACCGCGCGCAGCGCGTGCCTTTCGCTGTTCAAAAGGGCTTTTGAAGTTCGCTTTTCAAATGGGCATTTGATTTGCCGTTAGAATCTCGCCATGCAGTTTTATAAGTATCCTGACTGGTCAGCTTCAATCAGCTTCAATTCGAAATCACTACTGGCCGCTGAGATATGCGCGGGATTTTGATGGTGCGCGTATCCGCAAACAATATCGGCTTATCGAGAAGGAAAAAAAACGCCTGCATGAAGCAGGCGTTGATCGGGAAATCGTGCGGTTGCTATGCCGTCACATGGTTAATCCGAGGAATCGAAAAGCGGAGCAGCGGTTCTGGAATGCGCATTTGAAAAGCTTGCAAAAGCCGCTTTTTTAGCCACACTAATAGTTTGCGCGTTTGACATAATATACATTATGCGTATTTCAGGAAAAACAAGAAACTGATCTTGAAGGCTTTATTCTGTAAATTCCTTCGGCTCATCTTTCCGAATCCCTCCCTCAATGTCGCTCCCTCTTTTCGCTGAAACCATCCCCGTCTCCGAATCCGAAGTTCAAGCCTGGCTGGATACCGTGCCAAACCTTTCCGCTTCCAAGTTCCGCCGCGAAGCCTACCGCCGAGCCTATAACGTTGAAGGCAAAATCCGCGCGGCTAAATCAACGGCCCATTTGAACAGCGAAAGGCGCGCGCTGCGCGCGGTAGTCGCTGCGCGGCCTGTTGTCTTGCCTCACTTTGCAGCACTTCGCAAATCTGCATCGCTCCTGATTTGTGTGTTGATGCGCTGCGCGCAATTTTAACTGCACGCTATACAAGGGGCCGTGGCAGTGCTCAGACAATGAAGCCGTCTTCCGCGCTGGCCGTACCAACCCCTTGCATTCCTTTCCACCTGGTGCGCTGATGTCACAGGGCGAAACAACTCAGGAGCGAAGCAGATAAAACGAGCGAAGGTCTGCACCGCGAGGAAATCAAAAGCGGGCTCTCAATCTAGGGAGTGATGCGATGAAAGACCAAAACGACAATCAAACCCAAGACTTTTTGAAAGGGCAAGCCATGCAAGCCATCCAGTTCCTGGACGCAGTAAAAGATGCGCCAATCGATGCCGACAGCATCCTGACCGACGACCAGCTGGGTCGCGCCAGTCTGGTGAAGATCGAGGCCTTCGTGAAAACCAAAACCAGCGCTGAAAGCCGTTGCGGCTGAAGTGGCCAGCGGCAAAAGTCTGGTGGAAGCCGTGCAAAGTGTGACAAGTCACGGACAAGTCACAAAAAGCCATGCTCAAATGATTGGTGAACGCGTTTTGGCTCTGACGGGCTGGAAGCTGATAATTGCCAAGGCCATCCGAATGACACGCCCTGCCCCAGCGCCCTGGTGCTAGGCCACGCCGGAACCAAAGCGGTGCACCTTGTCTATGCCGATGATGTAGCGGAGAACATAAGGATCATCATTACGGTCTACGAACCGGATCCGGAAATCTGGTACGATGACTTAAAGACGAGGAGATAAATCATGAAATGCCCCATTTGCAAACACGGAAACACGCATGCAGGCGTTGCCAGCATCACGCTGGAGCGCGGCCACACCACGATCATGTTTAAACGTGTACCGGCTCAGGTATGCGAGAACTGCGGCGAGGTGTACCACGATGCAAAGGTGACACGTTCGCTATTGCAACAAGCCGACCAGGCGGCACAACGAGGCGTTGAAATCGATGTGAGACGATACGCGACAGCGTAACACTGGTAACCGGAAAAAAACCCTCTTCGGAGGGTTTTTTGTTGTCCACAGTTTTTGTGCACAAGGCTGTTGATTAAATCGCTAGACACAAACAACGGCGGGATGAAATCGGCATTGCCTATAATTAGCGCACAGCCGTGCAGATTGCCGTGCTCCTGCGTGCGCGCGGCCTGCGCGGCGCTCATGCATTGCCAGGAATGCCACGAGACAGGCCAACGCGGGAAGAATCGCAAACCGCATAGGACGATAGTTTGTTGTAACTGTATTATCTTTATCATTTTTTTCTCAGTTTCACCCGTTATCCAGACCACACCCGCCGACTGGTCGCCCCACACTCGAAGGGGGCCAGAATGAGCCGCCGCAAGGGTTCCTGTCGATGGGTCGAGCCGCAGGACTTCCGCGATCTGCGCCGTCAGGCTGGGCTGACACGCCTGCAAGCTGCCAAGGCTTTGGACGTCACCGGGCGAACTATCCAGAACTGGGAAACGGGGGGCGCGCGGATACCGTGGATGGCTCACCGCATGTTGCGCATTCTGCGCGGCTACGCCCTGCCCGGCAAAGCTTGGGAAAGCTGGACGATTGACGTCGACACGCTGACCGCGCCGAACGGCTGGCACTTCACCGCCAACGAATTGCAGCACATGCCCACATAACTAGCGAATATCAACGAACGGGCGCGAACTTATTGATTATGTTAACGTTGTACAATGGTAAACAAAAAATCCCGAGGCTGCACCGGGATTTCGCATTCAAGCAACCTGATGCGTTACGCAAAGTTCTTTGCTACGAACTCCCAGTTCACCAGGTTGTTGAGAAAGGTCTCAACGAATTTTGGACGCAGGTTGCGGTAATCGATGTAGTAGGCGTGTTCCCACACGTCCACGCACAGCAAGGCCTTGTCGCCGGTGGTGAGCGGCGTGCCGGCCGCGCCCATGTTGACGATATCCAGGCTGCCGTCGGCCTTCTTCACCAGCCAGGTCCAGCCGGAACCGAAATTGCCCACGGCGGAAGTCTGGAACGTCTTCTTGAAATCGTCGATGCTGCCCCACTTCTTGTTGAACGCATCCGCCAGTGCGCCAGCAGGCGCACCGCCGCCATTCGGCTTCATGCAGCTCCAGAAGAAGGTATGGTTCCACACTTGCGCGGCGTTGTTGTAGAGGGCGCCGGCAGGCGCCTTCTTCACGATGGCTTCCAGATCGAGGTTCTCGTATTCGGTGCCCTTGATCAGGTTGTTGAGATTGGTCACATAGGCCTGATGATGCTTGCCGTAGTGGTATTCGAAAGTTTCCTTGGACATGTGCGGTTGCAGCGCGTCCATTGCATAGGGCAATGCAGGCAGGGTATGTTCCATCGTCGTTCTCCTTAGAGTGTCAGCGGGTTGCAGCTTAGCGATTCTATGCCAAACGACCGGTAGCAAACAATGACCTGTGTCACCTATTTTCACTATCGAGGTGCACCATTTTGGCATGAATTCAACACCGCGTTTTTTGTGCGACGAAATGCTTGGCCGGCTGTGCCGCTATTTGCGCGCCGCCGGATACGATGCGCTGCTCGCCAACGGCGGTCGCAGCGACGCCGAGTTGCTGCGGCAATGCCGTGAGGAGGGACGCTACTTCCTGACGCAGGATCAACTGGTGCAGGAACACAAGGCGGCGCGCGGCGTGGCGCTGCTGCTGCCGCAGGGCGATCTCGACCTGCTCGCCGTCGCGCTCGGCGCGCACCTCAAACTCGACTGGCTCACCCATGCCTTCACCCGCTGCCTGGAGGACAACACCCCGCTGGTTGCGGCAGACGCCGCAGCGCTGGCGCGCCCGCCGATGCGATCAGGCCGGATAAGCCGCTGTGCCATTGTCCCACGTGTGAAAGAGTCTACTGGCGCGGCTCGCACTACAAGCGCATGCGCGCCAGGCTGGTTGCATGGCAGTCGGCTAAAGCATCTGCCCTGCCCGTGACGGCGGTCTGAAACTATCGGCATCGAGCAGTGAAAAATTATAAGTACTGGGGATCGTAACTCACCGCCAGCCTACACCTCGCTCAACACCCCATCCGCAAACAGCAGCGCGCAGCGCACCGTCTTGCCGGCATACACCGTCTGCATCGCAGTGCGGTATTCCTGCATCTGTGCACGGTGACGCGCGGCATCTTCGCTGTCGCCCAGCTTGTAGTCCAGCACCCATACCTCGTCGTCGAATTCCACCAGCCGGTCAATACGCTTCAGTTCGCCGCGCGCATTGACGTAAGGCATTTCGTTGCTGGCGCTGCGGTATTGTTGCGCGTCGAAGAAGCGCGCGAGTTGCGGCGTGGCGAGCAGGCGTTGGGCATGCTGCCAGAGCGGCTCGATCTCTTCGGCGGGGATGGCGAGGCGTTGCTGTAAAACCTCCCTCCCCCCCTGCCCCTTTCCCGCCTGCGGGCGATAACCAGCGACTTGCCCGTTTACGGGCTTAGTCGAATGGCTAGTTGTTTCATCAGGGGAGTCTGTAGTGAGGTGTTGCAGCAGCGCATGCAGCCAGATGCCGCGCTGTTGTTGCGCAGTGTTGCGTGCGGCGCGTTTGCCGGTAGGAGTGATTTGTGGGAGTGCGTAGGTTGGGTTAGCAGGTTCATCGCGTAACCCAACATTGCCATGAATCAAAGTGTTGTTTGTCGGGTTACGTCCTGATGGGCTAACCCGACCTACATTGTTTTGAGGCTCGTGGAATGGAGTAACGGCGCAAAGAGGGTTCGGCATTTCGCCCACCGCCGCCGCAATACGGTCGTACCACGACAGCGCCTTCTTCTTTTCTTCCTTGTCCTTGCCCATGCTGTTGCCGCTGACGATGAGCACCTGTTGCGCGCGGGTCATGGCGACGTAGAGCAGGTTCATCTCTTCGCGCGCCTGTTGCGCGGCATCCAGCTCGAACAGTGGCGCGCGCTTCTTGCCGCGCGAGGCCTGGTCGGCATACAGCGAGAAATGCAGCGGCTGCGGCTCGTGCGCGGGCCAGTCGAGCAGCACGTCGTTGCCCTCCTTGTTCTTCTTTTCCGCATTCGCGTCCAGCAGCCAGACGATAGGCGCTTCCAGCCCTTTCGATTCGTGCACGGTATAGATGCGCACCGCATCGCCCGCCGTGCCGAGTTTACCTTCGTCCGGCGCGTCGTCGCGGCTGTCGCGCAATTCGCGCAGTTCCTGCAGGAAACGCGGCAGGCTGGGGTAGCGCCCGGCATCCACGCTCAGCGCGATCTCCATGAACGCGTGCAGATTGGCGGCGACCTTGGCGCGCATCTCGGGCGGCAGCACGGCGCTGTAGCGCGCCAGCACGTCGCCCTCGAAATAAATGCGGTCGAGCAGGTCATGCACCGGCAACTTGTCGGCGAGCGCGAGCCAGTTCTTCAGCAGGCTGGCGGCGCGTTGCAGGGCGGGCGATGCGGAACTTTGGGCGACGGCATGATGCAAACGCGCCCACCATGAGGATTCAGGATTCAGGATTCGGGATTCAGGCACACCCACCTCTCCACTGAACCCTGAATCCTGAATTCCGATTCCTGATTCCTGCATCCTGAATCCTGCAATCAACATCAAGTCTGCATCGCCGCACGCGAAGATCGGTGTGCGCAGCACCTGTGCCAATTTGATGTCGGCAAAGGGTGTGATGAGGAAAGTCAGCAATGCCTGCACGTCTTCCGCCTCCAGCGTGTCGAGCAAGCCGCCGCGCCGCGAGCTGATGAAGGGGATGTGGCGCGCACGCAGGGCAGCTTCGTACACCGCAAGGTGGGTGCGGCTACGCACCAGCACCATGATGTCGCCGTAGCGGGCACGGCGTTGTTTGCCTTCCTCGTTCACCGACCAGTCGCTGACGATGGTTTTCAGCAGTTCGGCGAACTGCACGGCTTCGTTGTGGCGCGCGCCCTCCCCGGCTTCATCTCGCGGTGTAGTCAGCGGATCGCGCAAGACGAGTGGCGCATCCTCTGCCGTTTCTTCCTTGCCCTGCTCGGCAACCGCCAGCGGCAGCACCGCCACATGGCCGGGCAAGCCGGTTTGCTCGGCCGTGTGCGGCTCGAAATCCACGAAGCCTTCGGGATGGCCGGCGAACACGGCATTCACCGCATCCAGCACGGCGGGCGCGTTGCGGCGGGTGTGGTTGTTGTGCAGCTCATGCGCCGCGAAATATTTCTTCAGATAGTCGCGCGCGATGCCAAACAGCCGCGCATCGGCGCGGCGGAAGCGATAGATGGATTGCTTGGGATCGCCGACGACGAACACGGTGGGCTGCGACTCCACCGCCACCGCCGCATCGAACCACGCGCGCAGGATCTGCCATTGCAGCGGGTTGGTGTCCTGGAACTCGTCCAGCAGCACATGGCGATAGCGGCTGTCGAGCTTGTATTGCATGGTCTCGGCGTGTTCGCTCTGTTGCAGCAGGCGGCACAGCTGCCATTCCAGATCGGAGAAATCCATCTGCTGCTTTTGCTGCTTGAGCGCCTGATAGCGTTCAAGGAAGGCCGCGCCGCAATGCAGCACCGCCTCGTTCAGGCGATACGCCTGCTGCTCGGCGAGCGTCTCGCGTACGGTCTGCAGCCTGTCGAATAACGTATCGCGCGCCAAAAGAAAGGCTTCAGCATCCTGTTTCTTGGTTGGCTTGAAACTGCGCGGCTCACCTGCCTGCGTGAACAGCAACGGGCACAATTGGTCGAAACGCGCTTCCGGTGCTGTGTCCGTCCAGGCGTGTTCCAGCTCGCTCGCCTTGGTTTTTTGAACATCAGTTCCGTTGCTGGCAAGTTGGAGCGCGAACGCAAAGAAGGCGCCTCGGCTCTGTATATTCTCTCCCCACTCCGCTACAGGGTCTGCTTCCATGTCCACCGCGAGATCGGCGCGCAGGTTATCCAGCGCGAACGTCAGCGTATCAGCCTGCCCCCCGCCTGCGGGCGAGTAGAGATGGGAGGTATAAGCCCACCACTCGGCGCGCTTGGCGAGGAAGTTGAACAGCAGTTTGCGCGTGTTATACAGGCCGCATTCGCCGAACAGCCATTGCATGTGCTGCGCTTCAATTCCATCCGGCTGCTTGCGCATCTGTTCCAGCAGTTCTTCCCAGGCTTCTTCCTGCTCGCTGCCCGCGCGCTCCAGCAGCGACGAGCCCTGCATCACGTCGGCGTTCAGCGGCGCGCGCTGCATGACCTGCATGAACCAGCCGTGGAAGGTGCTGATGGTGATGCCGGGCTGCGCCAGCAGCACGTTGCCGTACAGGCTGCGGGCGCGTTGCAGTTGCGCGTCGCTCAGATTATCGACGCCGCGCTCGGCGAAGAACTTGCGCACCGCCGCCTCGTCGCCCATCGCCAGATCGCGCAGCCATTGCTGCAGGCGCGCCTGCATCTCCTGCGCCGCCTTGCGCGTGAAGGTGATCGCGAGAATATGCGAGGGTTGCGCACCGTCCAGCAGCAGGCGCACGATGCGCGACACCAGCAGCCAGGTCTTGCCGCTGCCCGCACAGGCTTCGACGACGGTGCTGTGTTTCGGATCGAGGGCGATGTGGTTATTCATCACCCTTCTCCCCCAAGTTGAATCCTGAATCCTGAATCCTGAATTCCGAAGTCCACTCCCCCTTGCGGCATAAACCGCGCATCTCGCAATAACCGCACACTGCATCGATACCGTTCGCGGGCAGGCCCGCGCCGCCGCGTATGTCGCCCATCGCTTGCACCAGGCGCTCGGCATTGAGTTGCGCCAGCAGCGGGACATCGTGCTTGGGTTCCACCAGCTTTACTTTTCCATTCTCGATACTGACGAATGCCGCATCCGCCGCTTCATGCGCGTAGGCGTAGCACGCGAGTTGCACGTCTTCGCCCGGCTCGCGCAGCTTGTTGCGCAGCAGTTGTTCGCCCTGCGTCTTGTAGTCCAGCACGCGTTTCTCTTCTTCCCTCACATCCAGCCGGTCGATGCGCCCGCGCAGACGCACGCCTTCCAGTTGCCAATCGAAGGCGCTCTCCGCTTCGGCGTAGCGCCAGCCTTGCGCTTCGTTCTCTGTCTGCCATTCGAGATACGCGGGCAACGCCGCGAACCAGCGTGCCAGCCAGGCGTGTGCGGCAAAATCCTGCTGCAGCAGATCGGCGAACACTTCTTCGCTGATCCGGCGCAAGGTTGCTTCCAGTTCATCGGCAGGATGCCCGCTCACTTGCGGGTAGCGTTCATGGAAGCGGCGCAGGATGTCATGCACGCGCTCGCCGTAATCGCGCTTCTCGATGCCTTCCTGGACTTCGTCGAGTTCGTTGAGGCGCAGGATGTGCCGCGCATAGAACTGGTAGGGACAAGCGACCAGTGAGTTGTAGGCGCTGATCGAGACACTTGCCGGTACGGCCTCTGCCGTTACCTTTGGCGCTGGCTGTGCAGCCTGCGGCAACTCCACGTGATGCGCCTCTTCCGCTGCAAGAAACGCATGCAATTCGCTCTCGTCTAACGTAATACTCGTGCAACGAGACGTTTGCCCCCTCTCCCGCTCGCGGGAGAGGGTTGGGGAGAGGGGAACGGGTGTGCCCGTCAGATCGTCGCCGTGGGCCAGCGTATGCAAGTCGCGCAGCATCTCCAGATACGGGCTGAGCAAGCCTTTCTCGCCGTTGCGATCCTTCTGCCAGGTGACCAGCACGCAGTCATTCAGCGCCAGCAGCGCCAGCAGATCGTCGCTTTGCCGTATGGTGTGGGTGCTGCGCGTGGGCAGGTTGAGCGCACTGCGCACCGCATCGTTGAACCAGCGTCCGCCGTCCGCCACGCTGGGTAGATGGTCGGCATCGCATCCCAGCAGCAGCACCGCATCGAAGGCGCGCCAGCGCGTCGCCGCGAGGTGGGTGAAGCGCACCGGGCTGTCGATGCCGCTGTCGCGGTAAGTCTGCGTGCCCAGTTGCTGCGCCAGCCAGCGCCGCCACTCGGCAAAGCGGTAACGTCCTGCGTCGGCCGCCAATTCCTGCTGCCAAGTCTCCAAAGCGCGCAGCAACTGCGCGCCGGCCTCGTCCTGTTGCAGGCCGGTGTCGATGCCCAGCACACGCAGGCTTGCGCGCAAGGCTTCCAGCCATTCCGCCAGTGTTCTTTTTTTGTTCTGCTCCAGCAGCATCGCGGCCTGGCGCAGGCGCGCCAGCGGCTGATGCAGCACCGTTTCGTGTTCGGCCAGCGCGACGAATTTTTCCAGCCCGGCCACCACGCCCTGTTTGCGCAGCAGTTGTTCCAGTTGATACACCGCCGATTTGCGTTCGCTCGCCGCCATATCGGCGAAGATGAACGGCGACTTGAGCAGGTCGAGCAGGTCGTGATGATAGAAGTCGCTTTGCAGCGCGGTGAGCCAGCGATCCAGCGCCGTACTCACCGACAGCGTGTCGAAGGTCCAGCCGGTCTCGTCCGCCACCAGCACTTGCGCTCGCTCCAGCAAGGCGCGCATGCGCCTCGCCGCGACGCGATCCTGCGCGACGATGGCGATGTCGCACTTGCCCGCATGCAGCCAGCGGCGCACCTGCATGGCTGCGGCGCGTGCTTCCTGTTCGAGGCTGGTTGCGGCGAAGAAGCGCAGCCTGTCGCCGAGCGCCGGAACATTTTGTGAGCGGAGGGCGGCACGGTCGCGCAGCAACCCGCTCCATTGCGGCGCCATCTCGCGCAAGTCGAACACTTCTACCGCCGCGCGTTTGGCGTATTCGTCGAGGAAGCGTTGCTCGAGCGCATCCCAGCCGGAAGCGCGCAGCACGAACAAAGGCTGGCTTGCCTGTGCCGCGAGCTTTCCCAGCCGTTGCTGATAGGCGCGCGCCGCATCCAGTTCAGCGCCTGCCTGCATCGCGTGCCACAGCTCGAAAACCAGCCGCGCCTCCAGTTGCAGCGTGGCGTTCTGCCGCGCCTGCTGCACGGCGGCGGCGAACGCTTCCGCATCGCGCGGCAAGGTATCGAGCGCATGGGTGAGTTCGTCGAACAGCGCAAGCAACTCCTGCGTCATGCTCCACAGGTCGGCCTGCCCGAACCACTGCTGCTTGCGCAGGTGCTGATAAAGCAAGGCGCTGCGCTGGCTGTCGGTAGCGACGGGCGCATCGAGCGGAACAGATTGCGCCCAGTCGTTGAGCGTGACCATCTGCGGCAGCAATAGCGCGGGGAGTTTGGCCGCTGCGCTTAACGCCTGCGCCAGCGGCTGGGCAACATGGTTATTGGGTAACAGGACGGTCGCCCGGCGCAGATCGGGCAAGTCCTGCGCATGGCGGGACAGGATATGTTTGGCTACGCTATCGAGAAAGATTGAAATCAACCTGAAAGCCTCATTTGCACCACGAAGAGCACGAAGAAAATCAAATAATTGCCGTGCACCCCTAATTCGTCCAGCAGGTGAGCGGTGCCACGCCACAACGCCCTGAAAACGGGCAAAAGGCGAGTTTCGAGGTACGGCAAAATTCTTCGTGCCCTCGGTGTCCTTCGTGGTGAGCTGCTTTTTCCAGGATCAACGTTCGAGGAAGCGCAGCTTGTCCTTCAGGCCGCGCCATTTGTCGGCATCGGCAGGCGCGTCCTTTTTCTCGACGATAGGCTTCCACCTCTTAGCCAGTTCGGCATTCAGCGCGGTGAAATGGCGCTGGTCCTCCGGCAAGTCATCCTCGGCAAAAATCGCATCCGCCGGGCATTCCGCGACGCACAGGGTGCAATCGATGCATTCGTCAGGGTCGATCACCAGGAAATTCGGCCCTTCACGGAAGCAATCCACCGGGCACACCTCGACGCAGTCGGTGTATTTGCACTTGATACAATTTTCCGAAACAACATAGGTCATGGCGGCGCTCCAATTGATCGAAAGTCGCGGCATTCTAGCAGAGTTAAAGCCGCATCGATGAACCCGCGCAAAGCTCGAATAGACAAGCTACAATGCGCCCTGCGCCCTGCGCCCTGCGCCTTGCCCATACCACATTAAGATTTACCCTGAGCGTAAACCCGGTTTGCGGTATTCGTTTTGCGGCTCGTTAATTTTTTGCAGTGATTTCTTTGAATTATTTTGGAGGGGTTATGCCGAAATTCGATTTCTCCGTGACTACACGGGATGGACAAAAAGTCGAGAGTATCCAGATTTACGGCAAGGATTTGCCTGATGCGGAACGCAAATTGCGCCAGATGTACTACCATTGCGAAGTAACGCAAAGCAGGATAATCAATCCTGAAAAAGAATTTTCACAGTCGGCGGATATAGAGGATGTGTTGTCGCTGATTGTTAGGCAAAACTGACATTTGAACTGAGCGGCGGCGGACAAATGCCTGCCGTTCCTGCTTCAAAGGCCACAAAGCGTGCCGAATCTCCATGCGTTATTCGATAAACCCGTCTGCCATCAATTCATCCAGCAGCTTATCGTAATCTTGCGCCCCACGGCTATTGGGCGCGTGCTCGAAGACGGTTTTGTTCAGCGACGGGCTTTCTGCCAGGCTGACATTTTCCGAAATAAGCGTCCGGCATACATCCGCGCCGAATTCCGTTTCCGCCATCAGCAGAATATCCCTGGCCATGCGCCGCCGCGAATCAAAACGTGTGAGCAGATAACGGCGGTTTACGCGGCGCTTCAGCACCCGTTCGAGCGCCTTGAGGGTTTTTTGAATCTGGACGGCGCCCTTCATGGACAGGTAATCCGCCGACACGGGAACGATGATGCCATCGCTGGCAAATATGGCATTCAACGACAGGACGCCAACCAGCGGGCTGCAATCGATTATCCAGTGCTTGTTCACGCCCTCTGTTTTTTCCGCCTGCAAACTCAAGTTCAGCTTGTTGATTGCGTTGTAACCCTTGCCATACAGCGCGTCCACCTTGGACAACTCGATGTGCGACGGAATGATGCCGATTCCGCTGGCCGAGTCCTGAATCATTTCATGCAATGGGCGGTTGCGCTGAAAAAGGCTGTAAATGCTGTCATCGCCGGAATGGACGGTGACACCGGCAATGGCGCCGAATTGCGCCTGCGGGTCAAAGTCGATGCCTACCGTCTTGTGTCCGCGACGCGCCAGCGCGGCGGCAAGATTGAGCGCCGTGGTGGTTTTGCCTACCCCGCCCTTCTGGTTAAATATAGCGACTATCGTCATGGTCCGGCAAAGCTCAGGATTATATTTATATTGCAATTTTGAATATTCTAGCAGACTAAAGCCGCACGCCGATTTTACCTCCAGGGTTAAATACCCCAGAAAAAGCCGTGGAAGGCTTCAACAGACCTATTGTTCCCCGCTCAAATGAGCCAATGAATTGGTTATCCAGGCTTTACCGGAGCCGGCCAAACCACCTATAATCGCCGGAAATTCGCAACTGACCGGACGACATGAACGCCATCCACATTCTCATAGCACTCGCCACGGTCACGCTGACCGGCTGCGCCTCCACTCACGCAAAAAACCCGGCCGACCCGCTGGAATCTTTCAACCGCGGCGTATACCAGTTCAATGACGCCGTAGACAAGGCCATCGCCAAACCGGTTGCGCAAGGCTACAACGCCGTGATGCCGGTTCCCGGCAAGATCATGGTGAGCAATTTTTTCTCGAATCTGGATGATGTCGTTATTACCATCAACGACCTGCTGCAATTCAAATTCGCCCAGGCCGCGTCCGATGGCTCACGCTTTCTGTTCAACAGCACCTTCGGCGTGTTCGGCCTGCTCGATGTGACTCCCCGGCTGGAAAAACACAACGAGGATTTTGGCCAGACGCTGGGCTACTGGGGCGTCGGCAGCGGCCCATACCTCATGCTGCCGCTGCTCGGGCCGAGCAGCGTGCGCGACGGCGTGGGACTGTATGCAGACAGCCGCCCGAGCCTGCTGCGCCGGGTGAATCACAGCCGCACCCGCAACCAGTTGTATCTGACCACGTCGATCAACCGCCGCGCGCAACTGCTGGATCAGGAAAAAGTGCTGGATGAAGCGGCGTTTGACCGCTACGAATTCATCCGCGATGCCTACCTGCTGCGCCGCCAAAGCCTGGTATATGACGGTAACCCGCCGCGCGAAAAATACGAGGACGAGGAAAGCGATTTCGAATACCAGCAAGTGCCGATTCCCGGCGCATCTTCTTCGCGACAGCACAGCACGCCTGTGGCCCGTCATGCCGTCACGGCACAACTTGCCGTACCGCGAATGGATGCCGATCGCCCCAGCGTCCGCAAGATATGGATTGCGCAGCGCACCGGCATACGCTAGCGTAGCGTCACATAATTGACCGGGCATGCTCGAATACATGTAGGGCGGAAGCGCTACACTCCGCCCGCGACGAAGCAGGCTGCTTCTCAGAACAAGGAACGGGCATGAACAACAACGGCAGAGAAAAATAATGACAAAAATCTTCTCCCCCGCCATCACCCTGCTGAATCGCCTGGGCTACACCAAGAAATTCACGCTGCTGTGGCTGTTGTCCATGGCTGCGATTGCCGTAGTGGCGTATAGCCTGTTCGTCAGCCTGGAACGGGTTATCCAGCCTTCGCTGCGACAACTGGACGGCCTCGTGCTGATCCAGCCGATCTCCCAGGCCGTGCAAGCCATCCAGTTACACCGCGGCATTTCGGCCGCGCTGCTCGGCGGCAACGGGACCATGCGGGACAGGCGCACCGCCAAAGAAAAGGAAGCCGCCGCCGCGTTTGATGCCATGGAAGGAAAGCTGCCTGTCGGCCTGGCCTCCGGTGAAGATTTTCGGCTCATCAGGTCAAACTGGGAGCGGTTACGCAAAACAGGCCTGCATTTGACGGTGGCCGAAAATTTTGCCGCGCATACCCGCCTGATCGAGCAGCTCCAGCTATTCGAGGTGTTCGTCGCCGACGAGTACCTGCTGACGCTGGATCCGGAGCTCGCCACGTTTTACCTGATCAACACCGCCATCAACAAACTGCCACATGTGCTCGAACACCTCGGGCAGATTCGCGCATACGGCACCGGCATCCTGGCCAGCAAACGCATTACCGAGCAGCAGAAGACCGAATTGAAGGTCATGGTCGCCGAACTCGACAACACGCTCAAGCTTCTCGGCATCAACCTCGGCAAGGCCGTCCGCTATAACCCGACGGTGCACAAGTCGCTCACGGCGGTGTCCGATGATATCGCCAGTTCATCACGGCAGATCACCGGCCTGGTGGCATCGGACATCCTCGCCGGCCGTTTCGCCACGCCGCCCGGCGAATTTCTGGACATCGCCACGGCGGCGATCGACAGGAGCTACACGCAAATGTATGAAACCCTGCTGCCGACCGCCGAGACCCTCATCCAGGCGCGCATCGCCCGGGCAAAAAACACGCTGTACAGGAGCACCGGCATCGCCTTGCTGACGTTTCTGCTGGTGGTTTACCTGTCGGTCAGCATCTATTACGCGATCGTCGGCGGCATCCGGTCGATTGCCCGCTCCGCCCGCGCCTTTGCCGACGGCGACCTGAACACGCGCATCAAGCTCGACACGCGCGACGAACTCAGTTGGGTCGGCGACAGCTTCAACGAAATGGCCGATGGATTCAATGCCATGCTTGAGACGCACCGCGAAGATGAAGCGCGCCTGCGCGCCACCATTGAAACCGCGATGGATGCCGTGGTGCAGACAAACGCCGAAGGAGTCATCACCGGCTGGAACAGCCAGACGGAAAAGATTTTCGGCTGGACGCGCGAAGAAGCCATCGGGCAGGCGCTGCACAAAACGATCATCCCGCCGCAGTATCGTGAAGCGCACCTCCGCGGCATGGCGCATTTCCTGGCCTCCGGCGAAGGAGCCATGCTGAATTCGCGCGTTGAGCTGCTGGGACTGCATCGCGACGGCCACGAGTTTCCCGTCGAATTGTCCATCACCGCAATCAAAGCGGCGGGCAAATATGAGTTCAACGGCTTCATCCGCGACATCACCAGACAAAAGAAATCCGAGGAACTGATCTGGAACCAGGCCAATTTCGATACCCTGACCGGCCTGCCCAACCGTCACATGTTTCACGACCGCCTGGCGCAGGATATCAAAAAGGCGCATCGCGCCGGCCTGAAAACGGCGCTGCTGTATATCGATCTCGACAAATTCAAGGAGGTCAACGACACGCTGGGGCACAGCATGGGCGACATCCTGCTGCAGGAAGCCGCGCGCCGCATCAGCGGCTGCGTGCGCGAGTCCGACACCGTGGCGCGTCTGGGCGGCGACGAATTCACCGTCATCCTGGCGGAACTTGACGATACCGGCAGCGTTGAACGGATCGCCGAAAACATCCTGCAAAGCATGTCCAAGCCGTTCCGGCTGGGCAGCGAGATGGCCTATGTGTCGGCCAGCATCGGCATCACGCTGCACCCCAACGATGCTGCCGAGACGGAAGACCTGCTCAAAAATGCCGACCAGGCGATGTATGCCGCCAAGAACGGGGGGCGCAACCGCTTCAGCTATTTCACCCAGTCCATGCAGCAGATGGCACAGACGCGGCTGCGCCTGACCAGCGAGTTGCGCGGCGCGCTGGCCGCCGGCCAGTTCAGAATTTATTACCAGCCCATCGTAAACCTGGCTACCGGCCGCATCATCAAGGCAGAAGCGCTGATCCGCTGGCAGCACCCGGAGCGCGGCATGGTCAGCCCGGTCGAATTTATTCCGCTGGCCGAAGAAACCGGGTTGATTATCGAGATCGGCGACTGGGTATTCAGGGAGGCGACACGCCAACTGAAGCATTGGAGGACGCTGTACAACCCCGGGTTCCAGATCAGCGTGAATGTGTCGCCAGTCCAGCTCGGCAACACCATCGGCAATTCGTACAAAACCTGGTTCAGCTATTTGCAGGAACTGGGGCTGCCGGGGCAAAGCGTGGTCATCGAAATTACCGAAGGGTTGCTGCTGGGCGCCGATTCCGGTATTACCGGAAAACTGCTCGAATTCCGCGATGCGGGCATCCAGGCGGCAATCGACGATTTCGGCACGGGCTATTCGTCGCTGGCTTACCTGAAAAAATTCGACATCGACTACCTGAAGATCGACCAGTCGTTCGTGCGCGACCTGGAAACCGACCCGGACGACATGGCGTTATCCGAGGCCATCATCGTGATGGCGCACAAGCTCGGCCTGAAGGTGATCGCCGAGGGCGTGGAAACGGAGGCGCAGCGCAAGCTGCTGGCCGAGGCATATTGCGACTACGCGCAAGGGTATCTGTTCTCGAAGCCGGTACCGGCCGAAGCATTCGAGGAATTATTGAAAGGGCAGCAACCGGAAAGCCATCACTACCAGATTTAATCCGGCATCAGCCGGAAAGCCCCATGAAAAAGGCCTGCATGATGCAGGCCTTTTTTGCCTCCATCGCCGCGATGTTTAACGCGC